>NZ_BAAKSZ010000031.1:0-36183 GCF_059698015.1 Oceanobacillus sp. NCCP-135
CGGGCAAACGGACAAGAAAAAGATAATTATAATTTAGTAAATGCGACAACTATATTGACAAACACCGACAGGAAGATCCCTAATTGCGCCAAATCTTGGGTTAACCAAGATTCCGGTAAAAGAAGAGCTCGAGAAGGAATTTAATGTCATTATTAAAATTGAAAATGATGCTCGGGCGATGGCGTTGGGGGAGGCTTGGTTTGGCAGTTTCACTCCAAATTTATAGAACCACTAAAAATAACGGATATAGTTAATTTATTTAATTAACTATATCCGTTATTTTTAACTTGATTTTGTTGACATTACTTCACAATCAACACTCTAGTATGGGTTTTGGGTATTCTCCTTAAAAAATGTAGTTACAAACGGTAAAATCACTCATTCGAAGTCGTGTTGTAACAAGGTTTTAAAATCATTTATTTCATTAAGGATTACAAAAGTTATTCACATACTAGAGTACTTACTAATTCAATATATGGAAGGATTATCTTCAAAACTTGGGCTAAATGTATAATTTTCAGTAAACCCATTGAGATTAAATAAATAATTATTAAAAAATTTTAATATTTCTATAGACATTGTTTAAATCATATGTTACCTTTTAGTAAAATATTTAGTTATTCATTTACTAAATATTTTTTATCAAGTGTAAGCGTAAACATATAGGTAGATTACGAGGTGACTAGATTGAGTTTTTCGATAGGTGTGGATATAGGTGGTACAAAAATAGCTACAGTTATTACTGATCATAATGGTAAAATCCACTACCGAACACAGGTGAAAAGCAATACAGAAGATAAAGAGAGGATGTTTGAACAAGTAGTAAAGTGTATTGAGATGGTTCTGAATGAATCTGAAATTTCCTTGGAAAAAATTGAGGGGATGGGGATTGGGGTTCCTGGAAAAGTTGAACGAGAAAAAGGAATAGCCATTTATCAAAACAATTTACCATGGAGTAATTTTCCGATCAAAAACCGTCTGCAGGAAAGGTTTCCTGTGACAAAAGTTGTAATTGATAATGATGTTTATATGGCAGCATATGCAGAATGGAAATTATCCAATTTAATGGAAAAAGGTACGTTTGTGTATGTAACTATCAGCACAGGAGTTTCTTGCTCAATTATTCATGAAGGTTCATTTGTTAGAGGAAATGGTTTTGCGGGGGAAATTGGTTTATTTCCTGTCATAGCTAAAACGACGAAGAATGGATTTAATAGTTTAGAACAGTCGGCCTCGGGTCCTGGAATTCAAAGAGTTGCAATAGAACGCTTTAATGACCCAACTATGACAACACGTGACTTCTTTTTGGAATATGAAAAGGGAAATGAAGTTTCAATAAAAACTTTGAATGAAATTGTTGAATCGATCGCACATGGTTTATATTCCATTATATGTTTATTGGATCCTCATATAATCGTTTTTGGTGGAGGAGTGATAAATAATCATCCATATTTACTTGATTTAGTAAAAAGCTCAATAAAAAAATACTTAATTGAAGAGCAGCAAAGTATTCTGGATCACATGGAGACAAGCAAATTGAAAGGTGACTCTGGAATTGTTGGAGCAGGATTGATGGGGCTTAAAGAATTGGAAGGTTTAATCAAGTGAAATTTAATTTAGTTTCAAATAGTGTTCTTTTAATTAAGAGACTATAAAAAATATACGAGGAGTGGTATTAATGAAAAAAATTCTCTTGTTGTTCAGTATGCTTGTGGTGATTGTTTTAGCAGCTTGTTCTACTGATGATGAACAAGCTAATGCAGATGATGAATCTACTATAAAATACGCTTATTGGGATAAGAATCAAGAAGCTATGTTAAAGGGCATAGTTGAAGAATTCAATACAGAATATCCAAATATCAAAGTAACTTTAGAATTAACACCATATGACCAATATTTTACAAAACTGGATGCTGCTGCTACTGGTGGTGGATTGCCTGATGTTTTCTGGATGAATGGTCCGAACTTTGTGAAATATGCTTCTAATGACATGATAGAACCTATAGATGAATATATCTCTGATGATGATCTTGATACATCACCATATCCAGAAGGATTATTAGGTCTTTATCAATATGAAAATAAAAGATATGCATTGCCAAAAGATTATGACACTATTGGGTTATGGTACAATAAACAGCTTTTTGATGATGCAGGAATTAGTTATCCTGATGATTCCTGGAAGTGGGAAGATCTTGTTGATGCAGCGAAAACGTTAACAGATTCCGATGAAGGTGTTTACGGAATTGCAGCATTTATTCAAGATCCACAAGCAACATATTTTAATACAATTCTAGCAAATGATGGTTATATTATTTCTGAAGATAAAACTCAAGCTGGATTTGATGACCCAAATACAATAGAAGGTATACAAAAATACCATGATTTAATTCATAAAGATGAAGTTTCACCGACACATGCACAGATGGAAACTACAGAAGCTGTGAGTATGTTTGAGTCAGGGAAGGTAGGTATGATGTTCCAAGCATCTTATATGATTCCGCAGTTTAAGGCGAATGAATACACAAATGAGAATGTTGATGTAGCGGTATTACCAGAAATGAATAAGCGGTCTAACGTAATACATGGATTAGGAAACGTTATAGCATCAAATTCGAAAAACAAAGATGCAGCTTGGGAGTTTGTGAAATTTTTAAGCTCAGAAAAGGCTGCCAAAATGCAAGCTGAGTCAGGGATAATTCCTGCATATGAAGGTACACAAGATGCATGGGTTGAATCGACACCGAACTTCAATTTACAAGCATTTTTAGATATGGCAGATGTATCTGAGCCTTATCCTGTATCCAAAAACACATCAGAGTGGGCTACAATAATTCAGGATAATCTAGCAAAAGCATGGGCTGGTCAATTAACAGTTGAAGAGGCAAGTGAGATAATTGATAAGGAAATGGAAAATGTTTTAGCGAATGAATAAGTGGATAGTTTAGCAAATTTGGGGTGATCAGTATTGATAAGTAATAGTAAGCCACATAAGCGATTAAAATCTAAAAAAAGAAAGAATGACATATTTTGGGGCTATTTATTCATTGCACCTACATTAATAGGCTTGCTAATTTTCTATATCTTCCCCGTCTTTCAAACCTTCTATTATAGTTTTAACGATTGGGGAGACTTTGGAAACTATTCATGGATAGGATTAGATAATTATAAAGAGATAATAAATGATCCAGAAATATGGCAGACATTTAAAAATACATTAATATATGCATTTGTAATGGTACCTGTTAGTATAGCAATTTCTATATTAGTTGCAGCTTTATTAAATCAAAAAATTAAAGGATTAACGGTATATAGAACACTGTATTTTCTACCTGTAGTGACAATGCCTGCAGCTATAGGGATGATTTGGAAATGGTTATATAACTCTGAATACGGAGTTATTAATCAAGTACTGGCATGGTTTTCAATAAATGGTCCCAACTGGTTAACAGATCCTGATTGGGTTCTGATATCGATCATTGTTGTTGGGGCATGGAGTGTTATAGGTACCAACATGGTTATTCTATTATCTGGGTTACAAGGGATTCCAAAAACTTTATATGAAGCGGCATCTTTAGATGGAGCAGGGGTAGTATATTCCTTTTTTAGAATAACGTTGCCATTACTTTCACCAACAATATTTTTCGTAGCCGTTATTTCATTTATATCCGCCTTCCAAGTATTTGATTTTATTTTTATGATGGTTAGCCCAACAAATCCTGCAATTGATAGTGCGCAATCGGTAATTTATCTATTTTATCATTATGCATTTGTAATTGGTGATAAAGGTATAGCAGCTGCGATAGCATTTGTTTTGTTTATCATTATTCTAGTATTAACAATTGTTCAATTTAGATTGCAAAAACGATGGGTTCACTATGATTAGGAGAAGGTGATTTTATGGATAGTATTAGTAAACCACGAAAAATTTTGATACATGTAATATTGATATTAGGTGCAGTGATAATGGTGAGTCCATTTTTATGGATGATATTAACCTCACTTAAAACTGTAGGGGAGGCTGCTCAAGTTCCCCCTAAGATATTTCCAGCTATTTTTCAGTGGAGTAATTATAAAGAAGTATTTCAATCATTTCCCTTTGCTGGGTTTTACTGGAATACATTTATAACTACTGTAGCAAAGACAATAGGACAATTATTTTTGTGTTCGTTGGCAGCTTATGCCTTTGCACGTATAAAATTTCCTGGTAGAAACTTTTTCTTTATTTTGTATCTATCTGTGTTGATGATTCCTCCGCAAGCATTTTTGATACCGCAATATCAAATTATTGCTAATCTAGGATTGCTTAATACACTATCAGCACTTGTGTTGCCAGGGTTATTTAGTGCATTTGGTACGTTCTTATTAAGACAATTCTTTATGACTATGCCTGATGAATTAGAAGAAGCTGCAAAAATTGATGGGTGTAACCATTTCCAGATTTATTGGAAAATCATGCTTCCGCTGGCAAAGCCAGGGTTAATAGCACTTGCTATATTTACTGTGATCTGGTCTTGGAATGACTTTTTGTGGCCTTTAATTGTTAATAGTTCACCTGATAAGATGCCTTTGTCAGCTGGTTTAGCATCCCTACAAGGGCAATATAGTACAAACTATCCAATTCTTATGGCAGGAACATTTTTGGCGTCGTGGCCACTGATCATTATCTTTATGTTCTTCCAAAAAGCCTTTGTTGAAGGAATAGCACTGAGTGGAAAGAAAGGATAAGACAATAATTCTGAAATAGCTTTTAAGAAGATTAAGGGGGAGCTTTTAGAGAACCCCTTAGTTTTCTTTAGCTAAACAGTTATTTTAATAAGTCAATAAATGATGAAAGGAGTATATAATCTTGAAGAAAACAAAAGCAATATTAATTGGAGCAGGTGACAGAGGAGCGAAAGCCTATGCTCCATATGCAACAAACTTCCCCCATGAATTAGAATTTGTTGCAGTAGCTGAACTGAATCCTTTGCGTAGAAAGGCTTTTGCTCAAAATTACGCACTGCCAGAAGACCGATGCTTTTCCACATGGGAGGATTTATTGAAAGAGGACTTGGATGCAGATGTTGCTTTTATTTGCACACTGGATCGTGATCATTACAAGCCAACTATCAAGGCAATTGAACAAGGGTATCATGTCCTGTTGGAAAAGCCAATGTCACCTGATCCTGAAGAATGTATCTCGATGGTGGAAACAGCAAGAAAGCATAATAAATTGCTGACAATATGTCATGTACTAAGGTATACCCCTTTTTGGCAAAATATCAAACAGATTATAGATGATGGCAAAATTGGTGAGATTGTGTCCATTCAATTAAATGAAAATGTTGAAATTATGCATATGTCGCATAGCTTTGTGCGGGGAAATTGGAACAATAGTGATAAATCGAGTCCAATGATTCTGCAAAAGTCCTGTCATGACATGGATATTTTGATGTATTTAATGGATCAGAAATGTAAAAATGTGAGCTCGTTTGGTTCACTCATGCATTTTAATGATGCAAACAAACCTGAAGGAGCGCCATTACGTTGTTTGGATGGGTGTCCTGTGGAAAATGAATGTCCCTTTCATGCTGGAAGATATTATTTAGGTCAAGGAAAAGGTTGGGCAAAGAAATTCACGACTGATCATTCACGGGAAGGAATTATTGAAGCGCTTAACACAACACCATATGGTAAATGTGTTTATCAATCAGATAATAATGTAGTTGATCATCAAGTTGTTAATCTGGAATTTGCGTCAGGTGCCACAGCAACATTCAGTATGTGTGGTTTTACAAGAGAACAGACACGTATCGTTCAGATTATGGGAACAAAAGGTGAAATTAGAGGGAAAATGGATGAAAATGCTATTTCCGTATTTGATTTTCTGACGCAAAATGAAACAGTAATCAACTTAAATAAACCACTTAGCGGCCATGGTGGTGGCGATGAAGGAATCGTGAGAGATTTTTTAAATGAAGTACGAAATTATAATGGTCAGGAAAGCAGATCATCTGCAGCCGTATCACTGGAAAGTCATTTGCTGGCGTTTGCTGCAGAAACATCAAGACTTGAGAATGGAAAAGTAATTAATATTGAAGACTATTATGAAATACATAGATAATTGTTGGAAGGAGTTGTAATTTCATACTATTTTTTCAACTAAAATGGTACCATAAGATTAGTAGAGGATGGAATATTTGGAGTAGGTGAATGATGTGGCTACAATTAAAGATATAGCACAAAAAGCTGGCGTTTCTCCGGCAACAGTATCGCGGGTTCTAAATTATGATGCGAGTTTATCTGTTGCAGATTCAACCAAGAAGAAAATCTTTGAAGCGGCTGAGGAGTTGTCCTATCGTAAGCGAACTACCAATAAATATGTGGGCGAAAAAATTGCAGTAGTTCACTGGTATACTGAAAAAGAAGAATTAAGTGATCTTTATTATTTATCGATTCGCCTAGGCATTGAACAGCGCTGTAAAGCATTGGATATGGATTCCGAAATATATTTTTTTGATAGTTTACCTGAAATTGCTGCTGATGAGGTGAAAGGGATTATTGCTGTGGGAAAGTTCAGTACCACACAGGTAAAGGAATTAATAAAGGTTAATCCAAATGTTGTCTTTGTTGATTACAGTCCGGATGAAGATAAATACGATGCAGTTGTTATCGATTTTGAAAGAGCAACACAAAAAATAATTGATTATTTTATTGAAACAGATCATAAAAACATCGGTTATATTGGTGGCAGGGAGCTTTTAAAAGGGGATAATGAGCCTCTGGTGGATCTTCGTGAAAAGACATTCCAAACTTATTTGAAGGAAAAAGAGTTGTTTAATGAGCAGTTTCTTTATGTGGGATCATTTTCTGTAGAAGATGGTTATACATTGATGAAGCAAGCCATTGATGAGCTTGGCGATAATTTACCAACAGCTTTTTTTACTAGTAGTGATGTCATGGCAATTGGAAGTTTGCGTGCACTTCACGAAGCAGGTATCGCTATTCCGGATCGAGTCAGTGTGATTGGATTAAATGATATGTCTGTTTCGAAATATGTTTACCCATCACTTAGTACGGTTAAGGTGTATACGGAAATTATGGGGGAAACAGCTGTAGATACAATGATCGAACGGCTCGAAGGCAGGAAGATTCCGAAAAAAGTGTTTGTAGCCACCAAGCTTGTTATTAGGAAGAGTGTTAAGGTTTAAGTCTGGCAATCATTCCTTTCCCCCTTGCCGATTTTCAATAAATATTGTAAACTAATCTTAACTGGTAATAACCACTTGAGTGGAGGTGTATCAAAAAGGTTGGATAAGCGAAGTAAAGTTCCTTTATATCTGCAATTAATGGAAGACCTAATAAAAAAAATCGATAAACAGGAATACGGAGAACATGAAAAACTACCATCAGAAAGGGAATTATGCGAGATTTATCAGCTGAGTCGAATTACTATCAGACAGGCTTTGCAAGAACTGGAGCGGGAAGGCTATATCTACAAATTACATGGAAAAGGGACATTTGTTTCTTCTAAAACGATTCAGCAGAATTTAGTGAAGCTTTATAGTTTTACAGAGGAAATGAAAGAAATGGGCAAGAATCCAACCACAAAAGTATTGGAATTCAAAGAGATAGCTGTTAATGAACAACTCGCAGAAAAAATGGATCTTGATGCTGGTGAGGAGGTTTTTTCAATTGTTCGCCTCCGCCTTGCTGATGATGAGCCTTTAATGTATGAGACTTCTTATTTGCCGAAGAAGCTATTCCCGAATTTGACAAAGACGGCTCTTGAAGAAAGTCCAATGTATGATGTTTTTTATAATGATTATCAGGTTGTTGTAACAAAGGCAATAGAACGGTTTTCTGCAACCCTTACCAGAGAAAAAGAGGCAGTCTATTTACAAATGGAACCAAATCAGTCTGCCATGCTCATTAGACGGTATGCATATCACCATGACCGGCTAATTGAATATACGATTAGTATAACACGTGGAGATAAGTTTGATTATACCGTTGAATTGAGATAAAAACTCTATTAATAAATTAATAGAGTTTTTAAAAAGTATAACTGGTTATGATGACATTACCACGAGTGAATCTCATCATGGAGGAAGTATGCGAGGTTCAAGGAAGTCGGGACATTAGTTATGAGAATTGGCCCCATATTTAAGGAAGTCGCATGAGCTAAGAAAGTTCGCACAAGATGTAAGGGATTCGCATCAGACTAAGGAAGTTTATTCAGGATAAATGGAAGTCGAATGAGCGCAGGAAGTTCACTCAAGATGCAAAGAATTCGCATAGGAGTCAAGGAAATTCACTCAAGATGAAAGGAAGTCGCATGAGCTAAGAAAGTTCACTTAAGATGCAAAGGAATTACATAAAACCTATTAAAATTAGCTCAAGACCCAAGAGAATTTGCTGACTATCCAATGTAGTCGCAGGTTAGCAATGGGAATTCGCATAGGAGTCCAAGAAGTTCGCTTAATAACAAAGGAAGTCACACATTATCTACGAGAAGTCATGCGATAAAATAAATTATATTGCATAAGCGCAACACGAATGAAAACTTACAGTAAAAGGGAGGAATTATAGTTGTTTAATTTAACCAATGATGAAATCAAGGAACAAAATGCAACACACACGGCAACAGAAATTTATCAGCAGCCTGCTGTGTGGAAGGATTTAGTATCCATGTATTTTTTGCAAAAAGATTCCTATAGAGAATTTATTGAATCCATTTATGAAAAGCATGAGCAGGTACGTGTGATTCTGACTGGTGCAGGGACATCTGCGTTTATTGGGGATACGGTTGCTCCTGTGTTAAACAGGGAAAACGAAGCTTCCATTCAGTTTGAAGCAATCCCAACAACTGATATTGTTTCCAATCCAAATGAATACCTGTTTAAGGATATACCAACAATCATGGTCTCCTTTGCGCGTTCAGGAAATAGCCCGGAAAGCCTGGCCACCGTTGCTCTGGGGCAGAAAATGATTGAAGCCTTTTACCAGGTTGTTATTACTTGTAATAAAGAAGGACAATTAGCGAAGAACATAAAGCATGATCGTAATAGTATTACTATTTTGATGCCAGAAAAGGCAAATGATCAGTCACTCGCTATGACTAGTAGCTTCTCCAGTATGATTATTACTGCCTATGAACTTTTTCGTCCAGGAGCATTTACCGGAAATGGAATCAGTCAGGTGATTGCCAATGCGGAAAAATTCGTTGATATAGTAGCAGACGATATTGATGCTATTTTGAAATTTGATTTTGATCGTATTGTCTACCTAGGTTCTGGTTCTCTTGCCCAATTATCACATGAGGCCTCATTGAAAATGCTGGAATTAACTGCAGGGAAAGTGGTAGCACTTCATGAGTCATCTCTCGGCTTTCGTCATGGCCCGAAATCAATTTTGAATGATAAGTCAGCTGTTGTTCTCTTCCTTTCCCGTGATCCATATACAAGGAAATATGATCTGGATATTTTACGGGAGCTGGCCAGAACAGCGTCCGAGATGAAGGTGATTGTACTTACAGAGAAAAAAGAGGAAGAAGTGGAGCAGCTTGCGGATTGGATAATTCCAGTCAATTTCAACAAAAATGCGCTAGAAAGTGATTTCCAATTATGCTTACTATATATCATTTTTGCCCAAGTTTTAGCGATGAAAAAGTCACTACAGCTTGGCATCACTCCAGATAATCCTAGTCCAACTGGGGCAATCAGTCGGGTGGTAAAAGGTGTTACAATCCATGAATATGAAGGGTAGGCTTCATGTATGGTAAAACAATCAAACATCTAAAAAAGGGGAGAAAATTCATGAAAAATAGTGAACGTAAAACGAAAAGATTAAAGAAATTAATGAATGCAAATGGTTATTTCAGTGCGCTTGCAATTGATCAAAGAGGTGCACTTAAAAGAATGATGGGGGAGGAAACATCAGTTGGTGAGATTGAATCATTTAAGTCATTGGTTTCCAAGCAGCTGACACCTCATGCTTCGGCAATTCTATTAGATCCTGAATATGGCTGGCCAGCAGTAAAGAGTAAAGCTGAAGATTGTGGGCTGCTTGTTGCTTATGAGAAAACTGGCTATGATACGACAGAAAGAGGACGATTTCCCAGCCTACTTCCAGAATGGTCTGTAAAACGGTTGGTCGAAAAAGGTGCAGATGGCATCAAGGTGTTAATTTATCATGATATAGATGATCACAGTGGTGTGAATGAGAAAAAGGATGTATTTATTGAAAGAATTGGTTCAGAGTGTCTTGCTGAGGATGTTCCATTTTTCCTTGAAATATTAACTTACTCAGAGGAAATTGCGGATACGAAAGGGAAGGAATATGCTGAATTGAAGCCACATAAAGTGATTGAATCGATGAAGCATTTTTCAGAAAAAAGATTTAATGTGGATGTACTAAAAGTTGAAGTACCGGTAACGATGAATTTTGTAGAAGGTTATGCACAAGGGGACTTTGTTTATACAAAGGAAAAAGCAGCTCGTTTTTTCAAAGAACAAAGTGATGCTACGGATCTTCCATATATCTTCCTGAGTGCAGGGGTGAGTGCGGAATTATTCCAGGAAACGTTGAAATTTGCAAAAGAAGCACAAGCGGTTTTTCATGGGGTATTATGTGGTAGGGCTACTTGGAGTGGAGCGGCTTATTTATATAAAGATGAAGGCGAAATCGCGGCGGGTGATTGGTTGCAAACGAATGGCAAGGAAAATATTACTAAGTTAAATAAGATACTTGAGGTAACTGCGTCTGATTGCGGCTATTAGATTCATAGTTATTGCTTTAGTTGCTAGAATTAAAGCTATCGTAACGGCTGCTGGATTTTAGCTATAGCGATAGCTGCTGGCTGCTAATGCGAGTGCGGTGGTTATATTAGATTTAAAACGATAGTGACGGTTGCGGGATTCATAGCTATAGCGATGTAGCTAGAAGCTAATCGAGGGCAGCGGTAATTAGAATGAAAACTATAGTAAAATGGTTGCTGGGTTTAAAGCTATAGCGATAGTGGTTGGTTGCTAAATTGAGGGCAGCGCGTAGCTTTAAAGCTATAGCGATAGTTGCTTGATTCATAGCTATTGCAACCGTTGTTAGATTTTCCTGGAGAATTTCCAACTAAAATATATTTGAAATGAGGTGGTCCTTTTTGATAATGACAATTACCTTGAACCCATCAGTCGATATTAGTTACAAGCTTCCAGGAGACTTTTTGTTAGATACAGTGAATCGCGTTGAAGACGTTTCAAAGACGGCTGGTGGAAAAGGGTTAAATGTTACCAGAGTTCTTCATCAGCTTGGAGAGGATGTTGCAGCAACGGGATTTCTGGGAGGAAGCTTAGGGAATTTTATCAGTAAAGAAATTTCCAGGCTTGGTATCCATAATTATTTTGTGGAAATCAATGGAGCTACGCGTAATTGTATTGCGGTGATCCATGATGGAATGCAGACAGAAATACTGGAAAATGGGCCAACTATTTCCAGTAACGAAGCTGACTTTTTCCTAAAGAGATTTGCTGAATTTGTACAAGAAGCTAAAATCGTTACCATATCTGGAAGTCTATCCAAAGGGTTACCAAATAACTATTATAATCAAGTTCTTGAAATAGCTGGTGAACAAGGGATACGTGTTTTGCTGGATACAAAGGGCGAATTGCTAGATCACACGCTGAAGAATGGTAAAATGCCGTACTTAATTAAACCGAATCATGCAGAGCTTGCTGAATTGCTTGGGAGAGAGTTGAGTAATGAAACGGATAGGATAGAAGCGTTACATTCGCCGTTATTTGCTGGTGTCGCCTGGGTAGTGGTTACACTTGGAGCAGATGGTGCAATCGTGAAGCATAATCACTCTATTTATCGAGTGAAGGCACCAAGGGTTCATGCGGTTAATCCAGTAGGTTCAGGTGATTCGGTAATTGCAGGTTTTGCGGCTGGCTTGTCCCGTGGTTTGTCTGATGAAGCGCTGATTAAATTTGGGCTGGCAATGGGCGTTTTAAATGCAATGGAAGAAATGACTGGGCAGGTTAATCCAGGGAAGGTTGATTGGTGTGTGGAGCAGATGATTGTCGAGAAACTGTAATGGATTTTGCGCATTAAGCGATGTAGATCTAAGGTGTCTGTCTTTATGTTTAAACGATACGAATCGTTGGAAAATGGGTTCTTACGCACTTCTCGATAAGTACATTCTGAATGTGCTTATCGAGAAGTTAATTATCTTTTAAACATGAACTAATACATGGCTCTTATGCATTTATCGATTTTTCGGTATCCTCTGCAAATTTATTAATTATCAGTATCCCATTGGACATAATGACACTACTATTTTTTTACACCGTTTTATGATGCGTAAGAGCCTAACACATGTCGTTTTGGGCATAAGAGCCGGAAAATGATGTAAGGTGTATATCGCAAAATGCACAAGAGCTACTGTAATATGGGGAATTGTTGCTGCAATAGTTCCTTGCAGTTTGCACAGATGATTGTGGAGAAACTGTAATTTGGGAAATTGTCAATATCTCCGATCAGCAGCTGGGGTGATCTTTAATGTGTACAATAAAATTAATCTATTACACTGTTAATTCTCATACAGGCCAAGTTTTATTCTCTCACTTATTTAAACCTCATCCCATATCCCGTCTGAAAAATCCCTCCTGATCCAAGCTTAACGATCCCAAACTTTTCTTTCAAATTTCCAGTCGCATTATGCAAATCCGCAATGCCATGCCAGGGCTCAATGCAAACGAACGGAGCGATCGTCTGGTCCTGTTCATTATATTTTGACCAGATCCCTACAAATGGAAAATCCTTTAATGTAACTTCAATACCATGATTTGATTTGTTGGATTCAACTGTCACTTGATCGATATTGCTGTAAATAAGTGCATCATTTTTAAATAGGGATGGTTTGAGCGGAATCCTCTCGAAATTGTGAGCCATTCCTTTTTCGTGAATAAGCGAGTCCTTTATTTCATATTCAAGTATATTCTGATTTTCAGTTTGGCCGAGTGTTAAATAGTAATCTTCCAAAGCTTCCTCTTCAAAAAGCGGGATCCGAAATGCAGGGTGTCCACCGATGGAAAAATACATGTCGTCATTGTTCTCATTTGTTATCTCCCATTGAACAAGGAGAGAATCCTCTTTTAACTTATAGTGAATGGTTGCTTTGAATTCGTAAGGGTAAACATCAGTGAACTTTCCTTCTGACCTGAATATGAAAGAAACTGCATCCGCCTTTTGTTTATCCATTTCAAATTCAACATCACGCAGAAAACCATGCTGCGACAAGCTGTAGGTTTCTCCTTCGACCTGATATTGATCTCCTTTTAATCGACCTACAATTGGAAATAATACCGGTGACACTCTGCCCCAATAGTGTTCATCCCCAGTCCACATGTAGCTTAAGTTGTTTTGTTTATGGATTACTTCACGCACTTCTGCACCGTCTTTTGCAATGGTTACTTTGAGTGTATTGTTTTCTATAACGATCATTTATTTCCTCCGATCTATTGCTGTAATATCAAGCCTTTATCCGTTATTATAGCAAACTTCACTAAAAAAATGTAAAGGAAGCGAATACTGAAAACACCTTCCGTCATAACGGAGTTTCTATAAGGAATTAGTAGTTACTGAGGGTGAGAGATATGATCCAAAAGTTGAGATACAGCATGCCGAAGTTGAGAGAAAGTATTGCGAAGTTGAAACAAATCTGATCAAAGTTGAGAGAAAGTGGCTGGAAGTTGAGAGATAATGCTGAAAATTAGGATTATCTCTCAACTATGCGAGTGCGTCTCTCAACTTTTCAAGTGCGCCTCTCAACTTTTCAAGTGCGCCTCTCAACTTTTCAAGTGCGTCTCTCAACTATTCGGGTGTGTCTCTCGACTTTCCCAAAAGTCTCTCAGCTTCACAGCGGTGTCTCTCAACATTCCCGAATATCTCTCAACTCCGCCCCCCACCCGGAAGCCGTGCACCCCCACCCAGAACCCGCGCACCCCCTCCCAAAAATGCAAACGCTTAACCATTTCCTCCACCAGACGGAAAAACAATGTGTGTAGATGTAAGCGGTTTTATTTTAAACTATAATTACAACATCATAAGCACTACAACAATCAAGGAGGAATTATCAATGAAACGTATATTATTAGCATGTTCATCAGGGATGTCAACAAGCTTGTTGGTGAAAAAGATGGAGGAAATAGCGGAGGAAAAGGGAATTGAAGTTGAAATTTGGGCTGTTGCTCAAGATAAGGCGCCTTCCGATATGGAAAAGGCGGATGTTCTGTTGATTGGGCCGCAAATGAGATTTATGAAGAAGAAGTTTGCCAAAGTGGCTGAGGAAGTTGGTATTCCGTTGGATGTCATTGATCCAGTTGCATACGGACGAGTTGATGGAGAGGCTGTTTTAAATAAAGCTCTCGAGTTGATTGGCGAATAATAAACAAGTGGGGGAAATGAAATTATGAATAATAAATTCATGGAATTTCTGGAAAATATGTTATTACCCATTGCAGACAAGTTAAATAATAATCGTTATTTATCTGCATTGCGCGATGGGTTTATGGTGGCATTGCCATTAATTATCTTCGGTTCGATCTTTGTCGTCATTGCAAACTTTCCGTTCTTAGATAAAGTAATTAGTGAGGAGGCATTTACTGCCTATCAAAATGCATTAGGGCCAGCATCTGCTGCGACACTAAGTATCATGGGATTGTTCGTGATTATAGGGATTGGTTATAAATTAACCGAACATTATGGTGGGGAAGCAATTTATGGTGGTGTGGTGGCACTTGCAGCTTTTCTTATTTTAACACCACAGGTTCTTGAGGGCGTTTCTGGTGTCATTCCAACAGCAAGTCTTGGTGCACAGGGGATGTTCCTGGGAATCTTCACGGCATTTATTTCAGCAGAGCTATATCGATTTTTTGTACAAAAAGACTGGACAATTAAGATGCCCGCTGGTGTTCCGGGGGCAGTTGCGAAATCATTCAGTGCATTGATTCCAATTACATTGACGCTTACTGTATTTTTAGTCGTTCGCATTAGCTTTAGTTATACCCCTTTTGATACGGTTCAGAACTTTATTTATACAATTATTCAAGAGCCGTTAACCGCATTAGGCAGCGGGTTACCTGCTACACTTATTGCTGTATTGTTAATTCAAGTATTCTGGTTCTTTGGTTTGCATGGTCAAATCATTGTGAACTCTGTATTTGATCCAATCTGGTATGCGTTAAATGATGAAAACTTAAAGGCATTTCAGGCAGGTATCGAACTGCCAAACATTGTAACAAAGCAATTTATCGATTCATTCCTTGTTGGTATGGGTGGAACAGGTATGACATTAGCTGTTATTATTCTAATCTTCATGATTGGACGAAGCAGGCAGCTGAAGGAATTAGGGAAATTAGGTGCTCCTGCGGGTATATTTAATGTTAACGAACCGATTATTTTTGGATTGCCGATTGTGATGAACCCATTAATTATCATTCCATGGTTGGTCGCACCAGTTGTTGTAACGATCATTACGTATTTTGCAATGTCAATCGGATTAGTTCCACCACCAGCCGGAATTATCGTACCTTGGACAACCCCGCCTATTTTAAGTGGATTCCTGGCAACGGGTAATGCCTGGCAGGGTGCAGTTCTGCAAGCATTTAACCTATTAGTTGTAGCAATTATCTGGTGGCCATTCTTGAAAATACTGGATAAAAATTATTACGAAATCGAGAAAAAAGGCGGAAGTAAACAATAGAATATAACGGCCTTAAGCATTATTTTCGGGGCCGTTTTCATTAGACTTCAGAGGTGATTAACATATGGATAAAATGACAGAGATTGCTTTTCAGATTATCTTACATGCTGGAAATGGGAAGTCCAGTGCAATGGAAGCAATCCAAGAGGCGAAGCAAGGGAATTTTGCAGAGGCTGATCGTTTAATTGAAGAAGCAGGTTCGGAATTAAGTGAAGCACATGGGCATCAAACAAAGCTGCTTCAAGAGGAGGCTGATGGCGAGGGACAAGGCGTTAACGTTATGTTAGTTCACTCACAGGACCACTTAATGACGTCCATGACGGTAAGGGATTTGGCTATTGAAATTATCGAAATCTATCGAAATAAATAAAAGGACACTTAACTAAGGGCTTTTTCTGTAAACTTTGGGACTGCGGTTACTTGTCCCACCAGGGTTAGGATAAAGTGAGAAGTAACATATATCGCTCCGGAAACACACTACGCTTTCCGCGGGTGGCTGATTAGCCTCCTCGTGCTACGCACTGTGGGGTCTCAACTAGGCCATTTCTCCCGAAGGAGTCTACGTGTGTTTCCTCCGCTGGGATAGTGCTTTGCAACTTTTAAAAAATTTTTGATTTCAAACAAATACTTGCACATCTATGGCGGTTGTTTAGAGCGTAGGACCGTTGACTCCTGCGGGAACAGCACGTGTCTGAAGACCCCGCAGCGGTGGTCTTCCGCGAGGTGGCTGAAGCCGTGCCCGAGGAAAGCAACGGTCCGGAGTGGAAAACAACCAGCACATACTTCATATTTCAATTACGGGGCAAGAAAAAACAATTACTTCGATGGGACGAGCAGTGCGAAGTCCCAATCTATGCAAAACAAGTTAACTAAAACAGGAGGAATGCATCTATGTCAATAAACTATAAATTTCCAGAAGGTTTTTGGTGGGGAAGTGCAACATCTGCAACGCAAATCGAAGGTGCAGCAAATGAAGGCGGAAAGGGGAAAAATATTTGGGATCATTGGTATGAAACAGAAGCTAATCGCTTTTTTGATAATGTTGGCCCTGAATCAACTTCTGAGTTCTATCATTTATATAAAGAAGACATTAAATTAATGAAGGAAATTGGTCATAATACATTCCGCATGTCTATTTCCTGGTCTCGATTAATTCCAGGCGGACGTGGGGATGTGAATCCTGAAGCAGTAACATTTTATAATAATGTCATTGATGAGTTGCTTGCAAATGATATTGAACCATTTGTGAATTTATTCCATTTTGATATGCCATTGGAATTACAAAATGAAGGCGGCTGGGAAAATAGGGAAGTAGTCGATGCGTACGCGGACTATGCCAAAGAAGCTTTTCGTTTATTTGGTGATCGGGTAAGCAAATGGTTTACATTTAATGAACCAATCGTTCCGGTAGAAGGTGGCTATCTGTACGATTTTCATTATCCAAATGTTGTGGATGCTCGTCGTGCAGCTCAGGTAGCATATCATACAATGATTGCCCATGCACTGGCGGTGGAAGCCTTCCGTGAATTTGATATTAAAGATGGGAAAATTGGCATTATTTTAAACCTGACCCCATCCTATCCGAGAAGTCAAAATCCTGCTGATGTCAAAGCTTCGCGAATTACGGATTTGTTTTTCAACCGAAGTTTTCTGGATCCAGCAGTATTAGGAGAATACCCAACGGAATTGATTGAAATTTTAAGGGAGCATGGCCAATTACCGGTTACAGGAAAAGGTGACGCTGCTTTATTAAAAGCAAATACGGCGGACATTCTGGGTGTCAACTATTATCAACCGCGCCGTGTGAAAGCAAAGGATCATTTGCCAAATCCTTATAGCCCGTTTATGCCGGATTGGTTCTTTGATAACTATGAAATGCCTGGCAGAAAGATGAACAAATATCGCGGCTGGGAAATCTATGAAAAAGGTATTTATGACATCATGATGAACCTGAAAGATAACTACGGAAATATCGAGTCATTTATCTCTGAAAATGGGATGGGAGTTGAAGGTGAAGAGCGTTTCATCCAAGACGGCGAAATTCAGGATGATTACCGGATTGAATTTATTAGTGAACATTTGAAATGGCTGCATCAAGCGATTGAAGCAGGATGTAATGCAAAAGGGTATCATTTATGGTCATTTATGGATAACTGGTCATGGATGAATGCATACAAAAATCGTTATGGCTTCGTTTCTGTTGATATTGAAACCCAGGAAAGAACACTGAAGAAAAGTGCGCATTGGATGAAAGCTGTTTCAAAGAATAATGGTTTTTAATTTGTATGTTTAACGACTGTACCCAGCCATAGTGAAAATAGCTTGCCCAGTATATCTTCGGGATAGTACAGCCTAAATAATAACAAGATGAGCGAGAGGTGCGCAATGCAAATCATTTCGTGGGACGAGCGATATGCAGGTGCAAATCATTTCAGTGAAACGAGCGAGAGGTGTGTGCGCAATACAAATCATTTCGTGGGACGAGCGGTGCGTAGTCCCAAGCTTTTAGAAATTAACTTTTAAAAAATAGCAGGTTCTGTTTTTCATATTGGAATCAAGGCGTTTTGGTATTATACCATGTAAAAGAGTAAAATAAGATTAGTATCATTACTGATTTTATAAGGAGAAGAAGCACCATGTTAAACTCCAGAATGAAAATAATTTTACGAAAATTAATGACTGCTGAAAGTCCACTCACTAGCAATTACCTAGCGAATATTAATCAAGTGACGTCACGTACTGCAAGGGAAGATGTGAAAAGGTTAAATGAGGTACTTTTTGAAAATGGCGCAAATGTTGAATCTGTTATGGGGAAAGGCTATCAATTAGTTATTGATGATGATCTAAGTTTTCGTAAATATTTACAATCCATTTTTAAAGAAGAAGTTTCAGAAGAATTTTTACCGAAAACACCTGAAGAACGGGCGACATATATAATTAAGCGCCTATTGTTAAGTGAAGGGTATGAAAAGCTTGATGATCTGGCAGACGAAATTTATGTAAGCAAATCAACGATCCAAAACGATTTAAAACAGGTGAAAGATGTATTGGCTGACTATGATATTCGTCTGGAATCACGCCCGAATTATGGATTAAGGATTTTGGGCAGTGAATTGAAACGGCGCTTTTGTATGTCAGAATATTTGTTTGACCGCAATGACGGGGCCTGTGATCATTTGCATGAAGCCGGTCTCACTTCCGTGGATCAATCTGTGCTGGATAAGATTCAGGCCATTATTATGAGACAGATTGAAGAACATCATATCACGTTGTCAGATATAGCAATAAATAATCTGCTGATACACATCGCAATTGCTTACAAGCGTATCAAAAGCGGGTATCATGTGAAATTATATCAAACCGATATGCAGGACATTCTTGATCAGAAGGAATATCTGGTAGCGGAAAAGATTGTCAGGGAAGTGGAGGATACATTTCATGTGAAATTTCCAGAAGCGGAAATTGCTTACATCGCCATCCATTTACTCGGAACAAAAATGCTGTCCCAGGCTTATGATTCAGAACAAGTTGTTGAACAAGTGCTGGAGGAGAATATTTATCAGCTGGTAAAGAATATCCTGGTTAAAATAGAAGCGGAATTAAATCTCGGAATAAGACATGATCAGGAGCTAATTATCGGTCTTGGATTGCACTTAAAGCCTTCTATTAACCGCTATAAATACGGAATGAATGTAAGAAATCCGATGCTAAGAAATATTAAACAAAACTACCCATTGGCATTTGAGGCAGGAATTTTAGCTGGGGTAGCAATAGAAGAGTATACGGGAACTAAAATTAATGAAAATGAAATTGGCTATCTTGCGCTTCATATTGGAGCAGCCATCGAGAGACAAAAAATAAAAACAGGCCCGAAACGTTGCCTAATCGTCTGCGCATCCGGTTTGGGTACAGCCAAATTGATTTATTACAGACTGAAATCCCGATTTAGCAGGGAAATGGACGTCATCGGAACAACAGAATATTACAAGCTTGATCAATATGACCTGAATGATATTGATTTTATTGTCAGTTCCATTCCGATTTCTGAAAAATTGCCTGTTCCCGTAGTGGAAGTAAATGCAATTCTCGGGGATCGGGATCTGGAAAAAATAAAGAAATTTATTGTTGAGGGTGGCCAGAGTGTGGTTAATTATTTTCAAAAAGAGCTCCTATTTTTAAGACAAAGCCTTGCTTCTAAAGAGGAGGTTCTGGAATTTATGTATAAGCAATTGCTTGAAAGAGGCCTGGTTGAATCTACATTTCTGGACGCTGTAAAAGAAAGAGAGGAAATAGCACCAACATCCTTTGGGAATCTGGTAGCGGTTCCGCATCCAATCACACCAAAGTCTGATACAACATTTCTTGCGATATGCACATTGGAAAAACCGATTATGTGGAATGAGAAACCCGCTCAATTCATCTGTTTTCTTTGTGTAAAGAAAAATAGTACCGAAGATCTGCAGTCCATGTATGATTTGTTAGGAAAAATTATTGAAAATGGGCCGGTTGTTCAGAAATTGGTTGGAGCTGGAACTTATGAGGAGTTTTTGGATGTGTTAGGAAGTTAAGGCAGAATTTGATAGCCCCTGAGAGTAGAGATACTGGCTAGCAACGTGGTGGTATGGTTAGAGTTGAGAGAAACTGGGTGAAAGTTGAGAGAAAGGATTGCGAAGTTGAAACAAATCTGGCCGAAGTTGAGAGAAAGGATTGCGAAGTTGAAACAAATCTGATCAAAGTTGAGAGAAAGTATTGCGAAGTTGAAACAAATCTGATCAAAGTTGAGAGAAAGTGGATCAAAGTTGAGAGATAATGCTGGAAATTAGGGTTTTCTCTCAACTTTTCGAGTGCGCCTCTCAACTTTTCGAGTGATTCTCTCAACTTTTCGAGTGCGCCTCTCAACTTTTCAAGTGCGTCTCTCAACTATTACAACAAAATTGCTATTGCGCAGCAGCATTTCCTTTCTAAAACATTAAACGGTTGGGCATACGCATCCAACCGTTTAATGTTCCTAATAAAATGAAGCTTTTTCTGTAGAGTTATTCTAAGAAGTTAATTGAAGATAACGATCGGAGTTAATTTATAAAAAATGGAGCTAGTTCATTCCCATCGTATTTTTAATGCGGTGTATATCTACTTTATTTGCCCACGTATCATCACGTAAAAGTTTCAAATTAGTGGAAATATTATTATTTTCCTCTTTTAATTTACCAAACTCTCGGGCGTTTGTAAGTGATATACCGTCGATTTCTGCTTTTAAATACTCTTGTCCCGTTCTCAGCGCACGGAGAATTTCACCATGTTCTTTGAATTGTGTGTTGTGATTAGCATGTTGCTGAGTGTGCTCGTCCAGTTTCTGGCTGTGTTCTCCAAGAATGCGAGTGTGCTCGTCCAGTTTCTGGCTGTGTTCTCCAAGAATGCGAGTGTGCTCGTCCAGTTTCTGGCTGTGCTCTCCAAGAATACGAGTGTGCTCGTCCAGTTTTTGGCTGTGCTCTCCAAGAATGCGAGTGTGCTCGTCCAGTTTTTGGCTGTGCTCTCCAAGGATGTGAGTGTGCTCGTCCAGTTTCTGGCTGTGCTCTCCAAGAATGCGAGTGTGCTCGTCCTGCTTACTAATAATCTGCTCCAGCATGCCAATAATCTGATCTTCCTTTTCCATTTCTATCACCTCCTAATGATTACATTATAGCATAAGAACAAGCGAACAAATTATGACATTATTTTTATTTTTAATTTTGATCAATCAAAATGCTAGAATTGTTATATGGACAAGCTTAGGATTTGTGGTATTAAAGCTATCGAGCTCACGTCAGCTGTACATTATCCTTTGTGTGGCAGGCTGGAATAAGAAATATGGCAAGTTGGAATACGAACGCAACCTTGACCTGTCGAAAATGCCTCACATTAAAGGATTGCTGATGATTTGTTAGGTGTAAATCCTTGAATAAGCAACAAACGATGAAGCATTGTGATAAGTGTCGAACCAAAATAGGATGGCTCCAATTTATACGGAGCTATGGATCGGATGTGGTAAAATGAAGATAACTGACGCACAAAGGAGGAGCTTTTAAGCGTAATTTTAAGCGTGATGGGTATTTTGCAAGTTCCATAGTAATGTGAGTAAAGAAACAATGGAATAATATAAACAAGAAAAAGATTATGTGCAGGCAAACATTCGCCAATCAAAAGGGGAAGTGGGGTTTTAGATTAAAATGGATGTTCCTCTCCCGATCATGGTCGTTGAAAAGCAATTCATTAATTGTACGGTGTGGAGGGTGAAAATAATGAATTTACATGATGAACCTGCCATGGAATTTTTCACATAAAGCTATGCAACTGATACAAGGGACATAGAATTTTTCACATAATTCATATAAATCAATGGAACTGATACAAGAGACATAGAATTTTGGATCTTTTACAAAGTACGGGGAAATTAATAGTTTTGTTTCTTTAAAAACACATTATACCGGTTCCGAATAAACCAACTGAACCAACCTTCCCCGCAAAATGTGATTGAACCAGAATTTTTAATATAAATCCATGCAACTGATACAAGGAACATAGAATTTTTCACATAAAGCTATACAACTGATACAAGGAGTGATCCAAATGAGAAAGCTGCGTGTTGGCATGGTGGGACTTGGTGGAATTGCCCAAAAAGCATACCTGCCAATTCTGACAAAGGAAGCGGACTGGGAATTTATCGGTGCGTTCTCACCAAGTAAAGAGAAACGGAAACGGATATGCAGGCAATATCGTATTCGGGATTTTAATCGTTTGATGGATTTAGCGGAAAGCTGTGACGCGATATTTGTACATAGCTCAACAGATTCTCATTATGCGGTGGTGACTGCTCTTTTGGAAAAAGGAGTAGATGTTTATGTTGATAAGCCACTTGCGGCAACTATTGCAGAAGCAGAAGGGTTGGTTGATGTCAGTAGGAAACAGGGCAGGAAGCTGATGGTCGGATTTAATCGCCGTTTTGCGCCGATGTATTTGGAAGCAAAAGAAAAGGCACAAAAGATAGACTGGGCTCGTTTTGAAAAACATCGTGAAAATGGAATTGGCCCGAATTCTTATAAATTTACATTGTTGGATGATTATATTCATTTAATCGATACTGTTCGCTGGCTGGCAGATAGTGATTTAGAAGCAGCTTACTCAAATAGGAACATAAATGATGAAAAGCAGCTTGTGCATGCGCAACATATTTTTCATTCTGATCAAAAAAATCCATTTTCCACAGCAATGCATCGAAATGCGGGCACCAATCTCGAGCAGCTTGAACTCTTTTCAGATGGGAAAATAGTCCGTGTGAAAAATATGGATACCATGGAAGTGGAGCAAAATGATAAAATAATCATAAAGACATCGCCATCCTGGGAAACGATCGGAAGGCAGCGGGGATTTGAAGGTGCGATTAGGCATTTTATCGAATGTGTTCAGAATGATGAACGGCCGTTAGTTGATGGGGTAGAAGGGTTGAAATCGCAAATGATTGTGGAAGCATTGTTGAATAAGTAACTTGAAAAATCGCTCTTTACAGATGAATGATGTAGGGAGCCTTTTTTGTCTCAAGCAGTGAATATGAAACGTAAGAAAAGCTGTCGAAGTGGAGAGATAACTGGTGATTCAGGAGAGTGTAATCTAAACTGCCGAGTAAAAGCCTTACACTCTCAACTTAAGTGTATTTTCCTCACGCATAGCTCCTGTCTTTAAACTTTTTTAATTAATAGAACGATATCTCCTCATAATCAATATCGTAAATAAGGTGCCCTATCGGCTTGATGCGTTCTTCATCCAACTGCTGCATAAACCCAATATATCTTACTTCCCACTCTTCCCTTGCTTCAGTACCGTCAGCAACAATTTCTGAAAAATCCCTTACATTCCCTCGTAATTCCTCATAAAATACAATTTTAGCGAAAATAGCCAATTCAATATCCCCAAATGTAGCAAATAGTGCATCATATTCACCATCAAACAAGCATTCTGAGTTTAGTAAATCCAAATAATCATGCAGTGAAACAAAATGCTCACGGATTAAACGTACTTTTTCCGTTTTATTATCGCTTTTCATGATCCGGTCCACTAGTCCTCGCATTTTGATATCATTCATACGATCATTTTCATTTAGCATTAACACTATTGGTTTTTCGCGTTCTTCCTCTTCCTTGATGATTAGCTTTTCGAAGCTACCGATTTCAGCTGAGGTATTTACCCTTTGAACCAATTCATCCCGGTACAAATAGATATAAGACTTAAGCTCTTGATCCGTTTGTAATTCCTCCTGTAGCCGATTGAATGCTTTATGAATCAATCCGTACCTTTTTTCAGCATTACAAGATATAAACATTTGATTCAACTGGTTATATTGAACGTCTGAAATTCTGACCTGATTGGCTTTTCCGCCGGACAGCAGTGAAAAGACAGCATTATTTATAATCAACTCAAATATATTAAATAGCTCAATGCTATAGTTAAAACGCGATTTCTTCCCGAAATTTTTCAAAACATATATTAAATCTTGATGACTAAAAAAATGACAGAACCGTGTCTCCATTAGCAGACGTTCTAAATACTGTTTAATATAAAAGACACCCTGTAGCCGCATATTATCAATGGCTAAAGGATAGTCAATACTCGCCATAGTATTTTGTGCTTCAAAAATAATATTATAGTTGTTCATAAATACAGGCAATGATTCATCAATGGTCATATTATAAGCATCAACAGGTACATCTAATTTCATCTCTTTTACATCCTGATACAGTTGGTTGGCTTGTTCAAAGTACTGTCGAAGTAATTCAACACCTTTTGAATGTATATCCTTTACACTTTCAGTACCAAAATGAGTGATAGCATTTTCAGGTTCCTTAAAGTGAAGGGCATAAGCATCTATGGCATACATTAGAGATACCATAATTCCCTGTGCTGTGTCCGATGTCACCGATGTACTTTCTCCTTGGGTATATTCCCGTATTAATTGCTGAAGAACCTGCATAACCTCTACCTGTATCTGGTAAACTTGCTGACTGGAGATGAGTCCCACTCGTTGACCTTCATTTAAAAGCGACAACATATATTGACTTTGATTTAACTTTGAACGATTGATAGTAATATTAGAAACAGATCGAGAATGATCTTGTGAGTTATCTAATCCCATGTTTTATCATCCCCTTCAATCGAGGACTTACCATATATCAAATCACTTCTGAAATTCTCTGCAAGTTGCTCCATTTTACTTCTTAATAGCTCCACAGAACCAGCGCATGAGCCATTAAAATACTCCATCATCTGATTAATTAGTTTCACGTCGCTAATCTTATCTTCAGTTTCATTTCTAAGATAATAAAAAATCTCCTGAAGATCATTTAGCGTCTCAACATAATGATCCTGATCCATATACGGTGAAGCAGCAAACACCTCAATTAACCCCTTTAATACTTCAATGCTCAGCTCGACTCGTGCATAGTCATGAAGTACTTGATTTCTAGATGTAATCAATGTCTTTACATCATTTGGCGTAAGAAGCAAGTTGTGCTCTTTTATTTTTTCATTTAGATCGAGTAACTCCATCACTGTCTTGGACTGAGGAGATAATTGGATGGAATTTAAAAAACGGGATAAATTCATAGCCTCTCTTCCTTCCTACATATTTTTAATATTTTTCAAAATATGTTTGACTTTTCATTCTAAATATGATATAATTAATTAATTTATTTTTACTTTGAATTTACCCCATTTGATTAAATATGTCAATAGTGTTTAGTGACAATAAGCCCAGCCGAACCAAAGCTTTAATCACCTATACTTCTCCACCAATTCATAAATTTTCTCCGGCTTTAGGAGTGCTGATACGGATGCTTCTGTTTGAATGGTGAGTGCGGAACCGGCGAGTCCTAATTGGCAAGCGCCTAGTAGGGATTCCCCATTCATGATTCCATAGATTGCACAGGATGCAAATGCGTCGCCAGCGCCTGTCACATCAACTACATTTGTTTCAAATGGTGGCAAATGTCCGGATTCTTTCGGGGATGCGTAATAAGCTCCCTGATCTCCAAGTGTGATAATGATCTTTTGTACACCACGCTTTCTAATTTTTTCAGCAGCAGATTGGCAATCCTCAATTGACTCAATTTTGGCTTCAGCAAGCATTTCCGCTTGATCCCGGTTAAGCAGTAGTAATGCCACACCCTCGAGGCGATGGGGTAATTTTTTTGCTTTGGCTGAAGATACAGGATCGATGTATAGTGGGATGTTTTCTTCTTTGCATCGTTTAATTAAATATTTGATGCAACTCTCAGGGATATTCGTGTCCATAAAAACGGCTTGTGCGGATACGATAAATGACCACTTTTCCTCCAACATGGCAGTGGTGATTTGTTCGTATATATTCATATCTGCCATCGATACAATCATTTCGCCGTTTACATCCAATAGAGCGGTGTACGTCCCCGTCCGCTGTGTCTGTAATACCCATACCTGGCTGACATCCACACCCTGAGCTTTTGTTTCCTTCAGAATCCAGTCACCTTCCCTGTCGTCACCCACACAGGTCATCAGCGATGCATTATGGCCAAGCCGGCTTAAGTTTTCGGCGAAATTTCGTGCGACACCACCACAAACCTCCGCCATTTTTACAGGATTGGATGAATAGAGGCGCACCTTTTGGTCTGATCGGGCTTTGCGATCTGTGTTTGCGCCGCCAATACATACGATGGAGGATTCCTCCTGGAGCACATAGGCGCGGCCTTTGATTTCGCCCCGTTTTGTAAGGGTAGCAATATAATTGGCAACTGCAGACCGTGATAACCCCACTTTTTTCGCTAGTTCCTGCTGGGTAATGAACGGATTTATTCGTATATGATATAAAATTTGGTTTTCTTTATTCATGGGACTGACCTCACTTCTAAAGGAAGTTACACTTTTTATTTGACAAGTAAGAAAGTATAAACAAAATCGGGCTTTTTCGCTGATTTCTTCAAATCTGACTTCTGACCTCTGAAAAGACGCTTTAGTGTTTTTCTCAGCTGTTTTCGCATAAATTGGGACAACGAATGCTCGCCTTATCGAAGTAACAAGGGACTGCATCATCGTTTCGCCCCACCGAAGTAACAAGGGACTGCATCATCGTTTCGCCTTATCGAAGTAACAAGGGACTGCATCATCGTTTCGTCCCATCGAAGCAACAAGAACCGCACCATGGTTTCGCCCCATCGAAGCAACAAGAACCGCACCATGTTTCGTTTCATCGAAGTAACAAGGACCGCACCATGTTTCATCTCATCAAAGTAACAAGGGTTCGCTTCATCGTTCGCCCCACCGAAGTAACAAAAAACCGCATTTATGCTTCGTCACATCGAAGCAACAAGAACCGCACCATGGTTTCGTCTCATCGAAGTAACAAGGGACTGCAATTTGTTCGTTCCATCATAAGGATCCTACCCCGTTGTTGATAGAAAAGATAACGTTTTGCCATAGAGGTGCATTCTATGTAACCAGTTGACCTTGTTTTCCTGTTGTTCGGGCGAAATGAGTTTTATTCGGTCATTTGCACTAGTTTTCAATCCGTAATGGCTGAGTGAATATTCAGAGCGGAATTTTAGTTGTCTTCTATAAAGACTACGTAGGTTGAAAAGCAACAATTTTTTTCGGTGGGATAAGTAACCGCAGTCCCAAAGGTTACAAAAATAATCATGTATTTAAAAACTATCATAACGTAAAAAGGCTCAAAAAGTCCATCTATGTATATAGTGTATACTTATGAATTTATCCTATAAAGCTAATTATAGTAAAAAAATATATCCCTATTTCTAATTGCTTGGGAAACTCGGAAAATATAAAGTTTTGGGATTGTGGATAATTTTATAGGATTCAATTCAAACATCAGATTAAAGGGTAAGTTAGCCATGGCTAAGCGTTTTGTGGTAATAAAAGAAATTTTAAAAAATCATTTTGCTGGGTTTTGGTCTAAATTTTCAGCGTTGCGTAAGTGCTTGGCTTTTGACGTGTGTAAAGTTTAGCGTCAGTTAAATTACGAAGTCTTGGTGCAAATTGAAATCCTAACAACTGACTCAAACCGAAAACCTGATCGGTAAAACTGCTGTATCAGATAGTCAAAATCCATTGTTAGAACTTATTTTTTCGCTTCTTCAACGGGGGTAATGATTTTATCCATGGTATTAGCTGGATCTTTCGCAAATAGGGTGATAGATATGAGGAAATGGGTTCAGTTTATTAACGGAAACGCCCTTAAATGTGCAAAGAAAAGCTCTTACGCATAAAACGACGTAGTGCTATTATGATTGTAATTATGTTTACACGGTACTAATTCTTGGGTGCAGTAGGTATATATCGTAAAATGCGCAAGAGCCCAAAGAAACTAGAATTGATTCTAATTCCGGATGGGCTTAGCTGGCTCGATCTTGGCTTTGAGTAAGAGTCCATTATCTTTTTAACTTTTTTGTTTCATTCACATTTTGCGGGAAAGGTTGGCTCAGTTGGTTTATTCGGAACCGGCATAATGTGTGTTAGAAGAAACAACCCTATTAATTTTCCCTACTTTGTGAAAGATCAACTTTTTTTGATCATTATAGTTGCAATTTAATTTTATGGATAGTATACTGTTAATAAATCAAAAAAAATTGATGTATTAATTGGAGGTGTAATAATGGAATTAATAAAAAAAATAAATGAATTAGGTGAAGCTGAGTCACTTGTTTATTATGAAAACATGTTTAATGCATTAGCTGATAAAATAAGATTAAAAATTATAAATGAAATTAGTAAAAGTCCAAATAAATCTTTGTGTGTTTGTGATTTAGAAGAAAAGTTAGATTTAAAGCAATCAAAACTATCTTATCACTTAAAGAAATTAGTAATGGCTAATATTTTGATTCCAGAAAAACATGGTACATGGAATTATTATAAAATTAATGAAGCACAAATACAATTTGTCTTGTCTGAAGATACTTGTTGTAAAATTTTCTAACGGATATCTTCGTTATTTGATGTATAAATCAATTTTATTTGATTTATACATCAAAAAAGGTTGATCAATAAAAGGTGAAGGAGTTATACTTATGTCAGATTCAATTTTAGAATTTATACAAACTTTTTTTATGCTATTTTTTGAATTGCTTGCTTTATTTATTGTAGTGAGCTTTATTGTGAGTTTAATTCAACAAGCAATATCAGAGGAAAAAATTAAAAAATTTTTAAGTCGCCGAAACAAAGCTGTTAATTACTTATTAGGTACATTATTTGGTGCAATTACACCATTTTGCTCCTGTTCAACAATACCCATACTAGCAGGATTATTAAATTCCAAAGTACCATTTGGACCTTCAATGAGTTTTTTAATTGCTTCCCCGTTAATGAATCCGGTTATGGTTTTCATGCTTTGGTTATTGCTAGGTTGGAAAATTGCGCTAGTATATTTTATCGTGCTAAGTATATTTAGTATTATAACGGGGCTTATATTTTCAAAACTTAATTTAGCAGAGACGTATAAAGGTGTAATTGTTAAAGGTGATGGTTTTTTCAGTAACACACAAGGTTCCAGAGTTAAGCAAGCTTTAAATGATGCCTGGGCATTTCTTTATCCAATGCTTCCTTACTTATTCATAGGGGTCTTTATTGGTGCATTTATTTATGGATTTGTTCCAGCAGAGTTTATTACAAAATATGCAAGTGGTGACGGTGTTTTCTCTGTAATGATTGCTTCGGTTATCGGTATTCCAATGTATATTCGTCCTGAAACAATGTTACCGATTGCTGAAGCACTTATTTCTAAAGGTATGTCAATGGGTACCGTAATTGCTTTAGTTATTGGCGGTGCAGGTGCAAGTATTCCAGAAGTAGTTATGTTGTCTAAACTATTTAAGAAGAAATTTCTAGTTGCATTTATTTCAACTATTATCATTGTAGCTATAGGTACGGGTCTTATTGTTAATTTAATTATTTAGGTTAAAAAAAATGCTTGTTGCGCATGCATCATCAAATCATCCTTTTAAGGAGGTGATATTCATGGCAGAAAAAAAATCTGGTTTTAAAAAGTTGTTTTCTAAACCTAATCAAGCTTGTTGCAACGTTGAAATTGAAGAAGTTAAACCGACTGAAAACAACAGCTGTTGCGACTCTTCAAAGGAGAACACTGGTAAGCAACGCAAAGAGGCCTAATAAGGAAGGGCAAAACTCGCAACGATTGCAAAAGGGCTTCGTGTAGAGGCCCTTTTTATTAGAATTTTATAGAAAAGGATGATACCAATGATTGTTAATCATGCAAGTACATTGAGTAAAGAATACTTTAAATCGTATATTCAACTTATCATGAATACCAAAAATTGTTCACTTGATAAGGGAATAGAAATAACCATGCAGCGTTTATTTAACATGAATAAGTATAGTTATGGAGAAGAGGCATACGAGAATTTTAAGAAGGCATATATAGAATTAAAGGTAAGCGTCAAATAGCGCATTATCCGGATTTTGGGATAAGGTATTATTTGACGCTTACAATTAAAGAATGGCAAAAAGTAAAATCATTATTTTTTTGAACCGTCGAATTTTACAACGAAATAATTCTGCTTTTCGCTATCGAAAGGAAATAATGCTTTTGTATCCAACAACTTATCCATAAATGTCCGGTCATGTAAATAGCATTTTAATGATCAAAGTGTTAATGATTACAATTTACCTTTTGAGATCATATTTTTTGTAATATATAAGCATTTAATTATTTAATTATATCAATATGAGCAAGAGGTGATTCAACTATGCTGAAATCAACAGTTGAAATGGAAAAGGCAGCAATAATCTTGAAGTTGTTAGGTGATAAAACGCGGTGAACTATGGTTAAAATTCTTGATATTCATGATTGTTGTGTTTGTGAATTCGTTGAGATTTTTAAAGCTAGTCAACCATCCATTAGCCAACACCTCAGATAATGGAGAGATGTTGGTTTGGTTAAAGAAGAACGAAGGGGATAATGGATTATTCACTCCATGAATAAAGATAATGAATAGTAATAGTTGAATTCTACTGGTAGTTACTACCACTCTCACTCCAGCGGGTAATGCGGCGTTTTAAAACTTACTTTGCCCCGGCGAAATACATTGCGAACCTTTGAGCAAAACCTTTGCCATGATGTTAGTCATGAAGGCACCTTCGACAATGGTTCTTGATAGGACGAGTGTGCACAGTCCCGGGACGTCAACGTTTGTAACCTGCCATCCCACAACCAATCTGCTTAGGTTTTCGGACACGTGCAGTTCCTGAGCAAGCGTCTATTTCTCCTATTCCATGCAGTTCTTGAGCAAGCGGTCACGTTTACTGCTCTGCACTGTTCTGAGCAAGCGGCTACGTATACTCCCCCGTACTATTCTAAGTAAGCGATTATGTCTCCTGTTCCGCACTGTTCTTGAGCAATCGGCTATGTCTCCTGTTCCACGCTGTACCTGAGCAAGCGTCTATTTCTCCTTCCCCGTATGTACTGAATAAGCGTATACATCTCCTTTCCCATACTATTCCTTAAGGAGAAGGTTACGTATGCTGCCGACGCTAGTAGTTTTTTTCGTCTACTAGGATGATCTATTTCACTTTTTTCTCTCCACCCAATTTCGATCCTCATACCCCAGTAAAGCCAACTTGAAAACTGAATTTTCGTATTGACCAATTACAAATGATAGCGTATACTAAACTTGTGTTTATAAATTAAACTTTTGTCCTTCAGGAAAGTGGAGGTGTGAATAAAAACATGAATGATTTGAAAAAAAATACACAGCCGATTGTTTGTATAGGTGGAGCTAATGTGGATAAGAAATTCTACGCAAAAAATACGCTGATCAATGGTACATCCAATCCGGTGAAATCTTCAGGAGCAATTGGTGGGGTGGCAAGAAATATTGCTGAAAACCTTGGTAGATTAGGGGAGGAGGTTGCGTTAATTTCCGCAAGTGGCAACGATTCCGATTGGCAGCAGATTAATGATTTATCGTCCCCTTTTATGAATTTGGATTATGTTAGCCAGTATGATCATGCAGCAACAGGTTCATACACGGCAGTCATTGATGTGGCTGGTGATTTAGCGATTGCACTGGCAGATATGGATGTTTTCGAGGAAATTACGCCTGCATTGCTGGAAAAAAATAGAGCCGTTCTAATCCATGCGAAATGTATTATCGTTGATTTGAATTGTCCTGGTGAGACGATTGATTATCTCCGCAATTTCGCAGCTGAACATCAGGTTCCACTTGTCATTATCCCTGTTTCTTCACCGAAAATGGAGCGGCTTCCGAAAAACTTGGATGCTGTCAGCTGGCTGATCGTTAATAAGGATGAAACAGAAACATTTATGGGGATGAACATAGCTGATCACAAGGACTGGGAGCAAGCTGTGAAGAAGTGGTTGGCAAGCGGTGTTAAAAATGTGATAGTAACCAATGGTGCAGCTGGTGTCATGGCAGGTGTGGAACATGGGGAAATTCATTATTTTCCTGCGATCGAAACACCAACCATTGCTGATGTAACCGGCGCAGGGGACTCATTTTGTTCAGCGGTTATTCATAGCTGGCTGCAAAATGAAACAGTCGATCATGTCATTAAAGCAGGCTTGGTCAATGCCCATAAAACGATTCTGTCAACGCATACAGTGAGACAGGATTTAACAAAAAAACAATTAAAATTAGATATGGAGGCAATTTAAATGGAAAAATATATCGTGTTATCTCAAGAAGTACAGCAGGCTAAAGCGGCAGGAAAAGCAATCGTTGCACTGGAATCTACTATTATTTCTCACGGCATGCCCTATCCGCAAAACGTAGAAATGGCACGAGAAGTCGAGCAGATTGTCCGTGATAATGGAGCGGTTCCAGCTACCATTGCGATCATTGATGGAAAAATTAAAATTGGTTTATCAGACGATGAATTAGAGTTAATGGGCAAAGGCTCTGATGCGGCTAAAGTCTCAAGACGTGACCTACCACAAATTGTTGCATCGAAAAAACTGGGTGCGACAACGGTTGCTTCAACCATGATATGTGCGGAAATGGCAGGTATCAGCATTTTTGTAACAGGTGGTATTGGCGGGGTTCATAAAGGTGCGGAAACCACAATGGACATCTCCGCAGATCTGGACGAATTAGCGCAAACCAATGTCGCTGTTATTTGTGCCGGTGCGAAATCAATTCTAGATTTAGGACTGACCCTGGAATATTTAGAGACAAAAGGTGTTCCTGTGATTGGGTACGAAACAGAAGTTCTGCCTGCTTTCTTTACAAGAGGAAGTGAATTCAAGCTAAACGCTACTGCTAATTCCATTGATGAAATTGCCGAAACGTTAAAAACAAAATGGGAGCTAAAGCTTCGTGGTGGTGCAGTTATTGCCAACCCAATCCCTGAGGAACATGCGATGGATGAAAGCTATATCAATGGGATTATTGATCAGGCGGTAATTGAAGCCAAAGAAAACAATATTATCGGTAAAGACAGTACTCCATTTCTGTTAGCTAAAATTAAAGAATTAACAGCTGGTAAGAGTCTTGCAGCTAATATTGAATTAGTAAAACACAATGCTAAAGTTGGCAGCCAGATTGCAGTTAGCTTTAACAAAAAGGCTTAAAGATTTTTTTAAGAAGGTAAAAAGCATGAACGAAAACGGTTTTTTCGAGAAGGAAGAAAGTATGAAAGAAGTCAGCTTTTTCGAGAAGGAAGAAAGTATGAAAGAAGTCAGCTTTTTCGAGAAGGAAGAAAGTATGAAAGAAGTCAGCTTTTTCGAGAAGGAAGAAAGTATGAAAGAAGTCAGCTTTATCGAGAAGGGAGAAAGTATGAACGACACCAGCTTTCTCGCCGATTTCTTCATATCCGACTTTTGGAAAAATGCTGTGGCGTTTTTCTTATTCTATCGATTGAGTAAAAGGTTTGTAGTACTGGCTACAAAACGGTAAAACATACAACAGTTTTGAAGTAGAGCAAAAGAATGTAACAGATGTTTTCGTGATGTGCATCGTAAAAGGTTCGAAATTTAAATGCAACGGATCTATATAAAATGGGCGACTTCTATAGAATAATTAAAGATGATAGCAATTGTTAAAGATAATAGCAGTCGTTCTTTAAAAAGCTGAGAAAGTATTTTTGCGGTCACTGCCACAGTGTTGCTTACTTACTGTGGTATTTTTTTCAATCAATTTGAAACCGCTAACAACGGGGGGAACTGACATGAATTTCTTATTCCTGCTGACAGGGATTTTACTTGTTTTTGGGATTGCATTTTTATTTAGTAATGATAGAAAAAATATCAAGTATAAGCGCATTCTGATTATGCTGGGTGTGCAGTTGATCCTGGTTTTCTTTATGATGAACACGAGTATTGGGCTAACGATTATTACCAATGTCGGTACATTTTTTGAAGGATTATTAGCGATTGCGGATACGGGAATTCAATTTGTCTTTGGCGGAATCGTGAATGAAGGCGAAGCGCCGTTTATCTTTATCGCTTTAATGCCGCTTGTTTTCCTATCTGTTTTAATAGGGATCTTGAACTATATCAACCTATTACCGCTGATCATCAAGTTTATCGGTTTTATTTTAAGTAAAATAACTGGAATGGGTCGGCTGGAGAGTTACTTTGCAGTGTCCACAGCAGTTCTTGGCCAACCTGAAGTTTTCCTAACCATTATCAAGCAGATCCCGCTTTTGTCGCAACGAAGGCTTTACACGATTTGTACTTCGGCAATGAGTGCAGTAAGTATGGCGATGGTTGGGTCTTATATGACAATGCTTGAGCCGAAATATGTTGTGACAGCTGTTGTACTAAACATATTTAGTGCGCTGATCATTGCAAATATTATCAACCCTTATGATCTAGATGAAAAAGAAGATTTGGTAAAAGTAGAAAAAAATGAACGTGTACCTTTCTTCCAGATGGTTTCAGAAAGTGTGATGGATGGATTTAAACTTGTGGTAACAGTTGCCGCCATGCTATTAGGGTTTATTGCGTTGATGGAATTGATTAATGTGATGTTCCTTGGCGTATTTAACATTACATTCCAAACAATTATTGGCTATATCTTTGCGCCAATCGCATTTCTGATGGGGATTCCATGGGCCGAAGCTGTACAAGCCGGTGGAATTATGGCAACAAAATTGGTTACCAATGAATTCGTAGCCATGTTGAACTTTGTAGAGATTTCAGCAGGTCTATCTGAAAAGACAACGGCTATTGTATCCGTCTATTTAGTCAGCTTTGCCAACTTTGGAACGGTCGGAATTATTGACGGTTCGATCAAATCGATTAGTGAAAAACAAGGAAATTATGTATCAAAATTTGCATTAAAACTATTGCTCGGTGCGACATTAGCCTCTGTGATCTCAGGTACGATGATGGGGATTATGATTTAAGTTTATAGTTTTTAGAAGTTTGGTAAAATTGATCTATCGGGATAGGAGATCCTCTACGAAGACCTGAGTGCGATCTGATGCTAGAATATAAATAGGACAACCCAAATAGAGAAATTTCCTAGTTTAATATAGTACAATATTATTAACTGGGGGAGATCGTGATATGACAAAACGCAAGCAATTTAGTGCAGAATTTAAGCAAGATGCAGTCAATTATTATTATTCATCGGGTAAAGCCTTAGGAAAGGCAGCGAAGGATCTGAAAATTGGCGAATCTACACTCGGAAAATGGGTATCAGTCGCCAAGAACAACAATGGTGTGGTTGATCACCGAGGATCCGGAAACCATACCTCCGATGCTGAGAAAGAAATTGCCCGCCTTAAGAAGGAATTACGAGATTCGCAAGATGCCCTAGAAATCTTAAAAAAGGCTGTGGGCATACTGAGCAATTAACAGGAATAATCTACAAAATAACGAATGAAATAACAAAGAAACGCAAGATTTCTGTTAACAGTGTGCTCAAAATATTGGGCGTTTCTACATCGGGATATTACAGTTGGAAAAAGCGAACACCTTCGAAACAAGAAATAAGAAAAAAGGATATTAAAACTAAAATTATACAAATTTATCATGAGTCATACCAGATTTATGGTGCACCTAAAATAACGTCAATTTTACGATCCAGGGGCTGCATCGTAACTGAAAAGACGGTGGGTAACTACATGCGGGAGGAGGGCATAAAAGCCATTTGGGTTCGTCCGCATATAAGAACAACTATTGCCCCGGAGTTTGACACGAAACTGAAAAATATCTTGAATAGGGATTTTAATCCGGTAGCCCCTAACACCGTTTGGGTGACAGATATCACCTATGTGCATACTTTGGCAGGATTTGTGTACCTAACAAGCGTAATGGATTTATATTCTAGAATCATAATAGGATGGCAGCTGTCAGACAGCCTATCCACGGAACATATTGTTAAAGCGATTGAAAAAGCAAAAGCAACTAGAAGACTTAGTCAACCCGTTGTTATCCACAGTGA
>NZ_BAAKSZ010000032.1:0-31483 GCF_059698015.1 Oceanobacillus sp. NCCP-135
CTTCAAAGGGTAAAGTTACCGTGTGGATTCGAACCACCTAGATTGTGCAACAGTGGGGCACGCCAAAAAACTGCTCCCCATCACAGAGAGCAGCTCCAATAATAATCTATTCCTTCATTCCCAATAAACCTTCAATTACGTTAACAACTTGATCTGCGTACTTTTCGCAATCTTCCTTCGTTGGTGCCTCAACCATTACACGTACGAGGGGTTCCGTACCCGAAGGACGAACAAGTACACGACCTTGGTCACCTAACTCCTGTTCAACCGCTTCTATTGCGCTTTGGATTTGCGGATTGATTAATGCTTCATTTTTATCTGTTACTTTTACATTTTTAAGGACCTGAGGAAAGATGGTCATATCTCCAACGAGTTCAGATAAAGATTTTCCGGATTCCTTCATTACATTTACCAGTTGGATTGCTGATAACATCCCATCACCAGTAGTATTATAATCCAAGAAAATAATGTGACCTGATTGCTCTCCACCAAGATTGTAACCACCTTTTCGCATTTCTTCCATTACGTAGCGATCACCAACTGCTGTTTTATCACTTCGCATACTATTTTCTTCTAGCGCTTTGTAAAAGCCAATATTACTCATCACAGTGGAAACCACTGTATTTTTTCGTAGAACTCCTTTTTCATTCATATATTTTGCACAAATAAACATGATTTGATCACCATCAACGATATTCCCCTTTTCATCGACAGCGATGAGGCGATCACCATCCCCATCAAATGCCAGACCAATATCTGCACCCTTTTCGGTCACAAATGCTTGTAAGCTTTCTGGATGTGTTGAGCCGACCCCATCATTAATATTTAATCCATCTGGTGATGACCCGATCGAGAATATGTCTGCCTCAAGATCTGCAAATAGATGTGTTGCTAGGCTGGATGTGGAACCATGCGCACAGTCAAGCGCTATTCGCAGCCCTTCAAAATCATTATCCACCGTATCTTTCAGGAACGAGAGGTACTTTTGCCCGCCTTCAAAGTAATCATTAACACTACCAATATCAGCACCTACCGGGCGTGGTAGATCATCTTCTCCATCCATTAATCGCTCAATTTCATTCTCTTGCTCGTCTGATAATTTAAAGCCATCTGCACCAAAAAACTTAATTCCATTATCTGCAACCGGGTTATGGGATGCTGATATCATAATACCAGCTTGTGAACTCGTTGCTTTTGTTAAATATGCAACTCCCGGAGTTGATATAACACCGAGACGCATTACTTCTGCTCCAATTGAAAGCAATCCTGCTGTTAGTGCGCCCTCCAGCATGTGTCCAGAAATCCGCGTATCACGACCAATAATGACTTTTGGTCTTTTGGTTTCTTTCGTTAATAAATAACCGCCAAAGCGTCCTAATTTAAAAGCCAGCTCTGGTGTAAGACCTATATTTGCTACACCTCTTACTCCATCTGTTCCAAAGTATTTTCCCATTTCAAATCTCTCCTTTTTATCCGTATCCTGGCCATTTCCAATTGAGAGTATTGTTATAGCAACTGATCAAAATCCTAAATAGAAGAAAACTAACTGATTTCAATAGTAACTTCTTCTAATTCTCCAGTTATCGTCATATCTTCCACTTCTGGTTCCTCAATTGTTAATGGAACACGGTGTTGACCTGGACCTAATCCATTCGGGTTAATAAACACACGAAAATCATCCGCGGAAAGTTCATTTATATCCGATTGTTTACCTACAACTGTTACATCCATTTCAGGCTCTTCAGGTTCAATGAAGGAGAGGTCTTGTCCTTCTTCCAGGTCTTCTATTTCAATAGGTATTGCTTCAATTGTTCTTGTTTCATCCACTTCTTCTACTTCAATGGTTACTTCAATGGTTTCCATATCAGGAACATTAGCTCCGTCTGGCATGGATAAATTCACATCCATTGTTCCTGATTCTGTAATCTCTGTCAAATCTATTTCTTCCGTAGAGATGCCTTCTATTTCTTCTAATATATTACTTGTAGCAAATACTTCAACTTCCTCTACATTAGCAGAAATGGATGTTAAGGAATAGCCATCAGGCATTTCACCGGTTGTTTCTACACTAACAGGTACTGTCTTACTTGGGTTATTAATATCCGCTGATACGACAACTGTTTCTGGTTCAACCCTTACATTTAATTCATTTCCTTGACTATCATAAACGTTCACAGGAATTTCACGGTTATTTACGGAACGATCCAATCCTGCTAAATCCACATATACTTTTACTATACCAATTTTATCAATAACGCTTCTTGAGCTAGTAATCGTAACTTCGGTTGGACTAACTTCAAACTCCCCAAGCTCATACCCCTCAGCAAGCTGATTTTCATTAATAAAATCCACATTAACTTGAAATCTCTCCGATGCTTTTTCTTCAATTTCAATTTCAACCGTTTTTGGCTCTATAAAAACATTTATATCAGATGAAATATTATGTTGAATTTCTACAACATGTGCTCCTTCTTCTAATCCTTCCAAATCCACAAACACATCAAAATTCCTTAGTTTAACGAGCGGTGTTACTACACCCATAGTACCTTCTAACGAAACACTAACAAATTCAGGCACACCACTAACCACGTAATTTTCATTATCTATATGAATATCTACCGGTACATTATCAAGCGTTTGAAATCCATCTGAATTGCCGGGAAATGTGGATTCATTTTGTGATGAACTGTTTTCTGATATATACACAAAGGCAAATAACGAAACAGCAAAAGCTAATGAAACTACACGGACAAACCATTTACTTGCAAACCAATTATCCATCTTTATTCCCCCTCCATTTCCTTGGCTTTTTTTCAGGGGTTTTTAAGTTTAATGATAAATTTTCATGCAATATTTCTCGAAGGCTTTCCTGATTTAATTCTCTATGTAGCTCTCCATTTTTTGCACATGAGATATTTCCTGTTTCCTCAGATACAATAATCGTAAGTGCATCTGTTACTTCACTTATACCCATCGCAGCCCTATGCCTTGTTCCTAGTTCTTTCGCAATAAAAGGGCTTTCCGATAATGGAAGATAACAAGCTGCTGCAGCTATCGTTTCCTTTTTTATAATAACAGCACCATCATGTAATGGTGTATTTGGGGTGAAAATATTTGTTAACAATTGATGCGTTAGTTTGCCATTTATTGGTATCCCCGTTTCAGCATAATCGCCAATTCCTGTTTCACGTTCGATCGAAATAAGTGCACCAATTCTCCTTTTTGCCATATAGTTACAAGACTGGATAATGGCTTCAATATTTTGTTCGATAATTTCTTCTTCCGACCTGGCACTTCTTGCAAAAATATTACCTCTCCCAAGCTGTTCAAGTGCCCTTCTCAGCTCTGGCTGGAATAGAATGATAATGACTATTAAGCCCCATTCGATCGCCTGATTTGTAATCCATTGGATCGTTTGTAAATTGAAAACAATACTTAAAAGCCAAACAGCAAGTACTACAGCAATCCCTTTTAAAAGCTGGATTGCCTTTGTTCCCCTGATCAGCATAATTAATTTATATAATACATACCAGACGAGAGTAATGTCTACGCCTATTCTGAGTAGTGTTATGAGATCGAATCCCCCATCAAGCATGCTTACACATCCTTCAACAGCCATTTTTAGTCCTATCCAATTTAAGATAGTGACGTTATTTATTATAACATAAAATCAAGTGAATCATGTGCATCCAAGGGCGATATATCTTTCAATTTTAAATTTTTCCCACGAATAAAAGTGATGGGCGCCTGTTCAGCAACGTACAAACTGGGTCACTTTAAGACTGGGTCTGCGCTCGTCCCACCAAAAAGAGCTTACTAGTTGTTGGGAGCTGCAGCTGGATGTGGCCGATTCTGCAATCAAGCTGAGCACATCCTAAGCACTAAGAAAAACCGGATATAGCTGTCCAATATCCGGTAATCCTTTTGCTAAAAGGCAAAAACACCTTCAAATAAATTTTTTACTTTATACCAAATCCATTCAAAAACCTGATCAACCGTTTTTAATTCACCATTCACTTCGCCAACAGATGCCATCAGACCTTCACTCTCGATCGGTTCTTCAATAAGCTTACTATTGATTAAGGTAACATTCCCATCAATCGTTCCATAAATGACCAAATTTCCATTTTTGACAAGTAAATCACCTTCAACGATAACATCTTCTGGAACGATAACTGTATCACCTTGAATAATCAAATTTTCCTGTTTGGAGACAACCAGTTCACCATCCTCATTCCACATTGAAAGTACACCACTTAACATAAATATAAAAAATATTGCAGCAGCAGTCAAAATCGGATGTGCTTTAAGCCATCGTGTATACTTCATACTTTTCTTTTCGGTAGGCAGATTTCTCATAACTTCAGCTGTGAAATTTGCAGGTGCTGAAATTTGTTCTGTACTTTGAATAAGGGCAATTGTTCGTTTCAATTCATGAAAATGTTTCTGACATGCCTTGCATTCTTCTAAATGCCTCTGTAATGTTGTCTCTTCTTCTTTTGTTAAATCACCATCTAAATAGCGATGCATCAGCTTGATTAATTGATTATCACAATTCATGTGGAATACACTCCTTTACACGTGACGAAGCTTTTTCCGTAAAGCTTCTCTTCCTCGATGTATTCGGGTTTTCACCGTGCCTAGTGGAATATCTAAGATTTCACTAATTTCTTGAAGCGAAAATTCTTCCAAATAACGCAATATAATAATACTGCGATATTTCGGTGGAAGTCCTGAGATTTCCTGGTGGATATACCTTTGCAAATCAATGCTCTCCACCTCTTCATCCGGCAACCGCTCTTTACTTGCGAGCTGGGAATACATATCTAATCCTTCCGTCCCTTTTATCTCCGCATCCAGAAAATAATCCGGTTTACGCTTTCGAATTCGATCAATTGTTAAGTTCGTGGCAATTCGGTATAACCACGTCGAAAACTTCCTGCGATCATCGAACGAATGAATATTAACATAAGCACGAATAAATGCTTCCTGTGCTATGTCCTCCGCCTCGTGCACATTACCAAGCATCCGAAAACAATGCTGGTAAATCTTATTTTGAAAGAATGAGACCACATCCTCAAATGCAGATTGATCCCCTTTTTTCACCTGTTTTATTTTATCTCTAATCATTTGATCCATACGGGTACCTCCGCTTACTCCTGCGGTAGTTATATTACGAAACTGACTACCAAAAGGTTTCATGAAAAATTTATAAAAGTTTTTTTAGTTTACTATTGCAAAAACATGGGTATTTTCTTAATATAGTATACTAGATAGGAGGCAAGTTTTGTGGGTAAATTAATATTATTAAAGGAAATCGAAAAATGCCGTAAAGAAATGATCTCACTGGGTAGTACACATGAATTAACTTCAGAAGTTGTCGTTTCGTCTAGTATGAAGTTGGACAAACTTATAAACGAATATCAAACGAAAGCCCAATAGATACATGATCAGGCTTACTTCTATGAATATACAGACAAAGAAAATACAATAGGGTAAAAAGACATGAAATTCCAGATGAACTGAAATTTATGTCTTTTTTAATACTCCTTTCTAATTTCTCTTAATGTAAGCCCCACATTGGCTATAAACTACAACGTAAGATACGATACAAAAATCTATCCAAGTTGAGGGCTGCTCATAGACAAAACTTCTACTTTTCATAGCCGTTCTGTCCTTGAGTGCGTCTCTCACGGACAAAACTTCTACTTTTCATAGCCATTCTGTCCTTGAGTGCGTCTCTCACGGACAAAACTTCTACTTTTCACAGCCGATCTGTCCTTGAGCGCGTCTCTCACGGACAAAACTTCTACTTTTCATAGCCATTCTGTCCTTGAGTGCGTCTCTCACGGACAAAACTCTTACTTTTCACAGCCATTCTGTCCTTGAGTGCGTCTCTCACGGACAAAACTTCTACTTTTCATAGCCATTCTGTCCTTGAGAGCGCCTCTCACGGACAAAACTCTTACTTTTCACAGCCATTCTGTCCTTGAGCGCGCTTCTCACGGACAAAACTTCTACTTTTCATAGCCATTCTGTCCTTGAAAGCGTCTCTCACGGACAAAACTTCTACTTTTCATAGCCATTCTGTCCAATAGAGCGCTTCTCTACGCCCGAACAGAACCGATACTGGCACTAACGGCCATATATAATGCTTTTCTCTGATCGTACGCCGTTTTTTTTACCTTGTAAAAAAATTAAAAGTCTTTCAGAAAGCATTCTTTAGATTATTTTAGTTTCTCTCCAAACAACGATCCCAATAATGCTACCGCTGCTGTTGCGGTTTTATTTTTTTCATCCAAAATTGGATTTACTTCGACAAATTCTGCAGATGTTAGTATATCTGCTTCAGCAAGCATTTCCATAGCCAGATGGCTTTCACGATAGGTTATTCCTCCAAGCACTGGTGTTCCTACGCCGGGTGCCTCAGAAGGATCCAAGCTGTCAAGATCTAAGCTTAGATGAATTCCATCCGTTCTCGCTTTTAAATAATTAATCGTTTCTTGCATTACTTTCGGCATTCCCATTCTGTCTATCTCGTGCATTGTAAATACTTTCATTCCTTTTTTGCGAATTAATTCTCTTTCCCCAGGATCCAGTGATCGGGCACCGACAATTACAATATTTTCCGGTTTGATTTTTGGTGAATAACCATAAAGATTCGTTAATTCTTCATCTCCTATCCCCAGGCTGACCGCTAAAGGCATTCCGTGAATATTTCCTGATGGTGAAGTTTCACCGGAGTTCAAATCTGCATGGGCATCATACCAAATAACCCCCAAATTTTCATAATGCTTAGAAGCTCCAGCAAGACTACCAATCGCAATGCTATGATCGCCACCTAAAATTAATGGGAAGTGGCCTTTCTCAATTTGCTGATCAACCATTTCTGCAAGTTCCAGGTTGACTTCAGTTACCTGCTTAAGATTTTTCAAACTACCCTCATTTTCTGTTTTTTTTGGATCTGGATGATTTATCGGAATATCCCCTAAATCAAATGTATCCATTTGCAGTTCCTGTAATTTTTCAATTGCCCCCGCATAACGCATGGCACTTGGTCCCATATCAACCCCACGGCGACTCTGACCTAAATCCATCGGGACTCCTATTATCGATAGTTTATTTTTCAATGTAAACGCCTCCTTTCTTTCTATTTTAACTGAAGTGAGGAGAATGACTCAACTTAACATTAATATGTATATATATGCAAAAATTGCCACTAGAAAACTTAGCTTAACGTCAAGCCTTAATGACGAAATCCCCGTTGCACAACCTCCCTACCCTAGTACAATAAAAAAAGCTAAAGCATCTTTCCCGAGATCAGAGCTAGATTTGAATAAATCAGCGGAAAGGCCAATTTATTCTATACATTCTTATTCCATAAAAAATACTACCGCATCTTTCTAGCGGGAAAAAACAGATAAGTAGAACTCAGTAAAAAATTAACTTGTTTATTTGAATTTCTTCCTTATCCGTAGTAAATTTTTTTATATTGCTTGTTCAAAAAGGTGGATAAAAAGGACCGAGAAGTTCGAGGCGGCGTAGCTTTGAGTACCGGAACGTATGCAATTAATACGTGAGGAACGGAAAAGCAAGCCAACGAAGAAATTCGATGTGTCATTTTTGCCGGACTTTTTGAACGTCTTTCTATAAAAAAATCAGGCACCAATCTTTTGATAGGCTACCCGATTCATTTATAATCTATTATTTTCTCCGTCTTCAACGATGCTTGCACCATTTAGATTTACCTTTAAAGTTAGTGGTTTAATACCCACTTGTTCCCACGCTTCTATTAAATGCTGTGCATCTTTTTTGGATGGCATAAACGCAATACCGCAATCGCCACCACCTGCTCCTGATGGCTTCCCTGCTCCCCCATACTCTTCAGCTAAATCACATAGCTTACTCAATAAAGGTGTTTCAATTGCCACATTTGCCTGATCACCTACAGCGGCTAGTGCATGCCGGTTTTGCTTCACGCCCTCTAGTAATAGGGTAGTGTCTTGTTCCTTCATACCCTTGATAAACTTCTCCACAGCAATATCACTACTAGTCAAAAATTGTTGGAATTGTGCGGGATTGTCTACCTTTAATTTTAAAATTTCATCGACTAATTTCTTCGTGGAAGCAGGCTCGCCTGTCCAGCCGATACATACGTAAACATTGTCCGGTAATTCAAGCGGCTGTAATGAAAAATAAATCCAATCCAATTCAAGAAGTTCTGTTAATGTCGCCGTGTTATGATATGCCTCTTTTAACCATGCGGCTTGAAAGGAAGAATACTTTAGAAATCCTCCGTATGATGATGCTGCTACATCCGCACCAGAGCCATTCCCTTGTGTTTTTACATGCGAAATTGCTGCAAGTTTAAAAATGATTGCAGCAGATGGCTCACGATTTATATGTTTTTTTAATATAGCGCTAATAACAGAAGTAACTACTGCAGCACTGGATCCTAAACCATATTTAACACCAGAAGCGTCATCAAGCTCACTTTTGATTACTATACTGAAAGGTGGTGGAGTAATTTCATTCTCCCGTAAATAATTCAATGCTATTGTCATGGCATCTTCTACAAAGTGAATGCGCCTATCCTCTGAAAGAATCGTTACTTTATTATTTTTATATTCCCAGTGTAGATCATGAAGCTTAAAATCCTGTAATGAAAGGCTGTTCTCATTACTACGTTGTAATGTTGCGTACACAAATCTGTCAACTGCCATTACAACTAATTTATGGTGGGGTTCAAGAACAGCAAACTCTCCAGCTATCATCAATTTTCCTGGTACTTTAATGGTCATTGGTGTATTAGGCAATATCCTTCAACCCCTACAGATAGGTTACTCCTTGACCTGGTTTACTCAATCTTACATCTGTTACACCAGGAATATTACGGAGTGTTTTTTCGACATTTTTTTCGTTTTCCGGCAAATATAACACTTTCACATTCGGACCTGCATCAATTGTAAAATAAGCTGGAATTCCTTTTGCTCTCATCGCCTGTACAGTTTGCATGACAGCCATCGTTGTATCAAGCCAGTATGTAAACGGAGGATTTGCCCCTAATGTTGTAGCATGCATTTTTAAACAATTAGCCTCGGCTATTTGCCCGACTATTTCAAAGTCACGATGCTTGATCCCGTCCTTTATCTGCCGCAAATCTTGAGGTACACTGTCTAACCACCCCGAATAAAAGGTAGAGGTATCTACTGTCCGCTTCATTCCCTCACGACTGGATACCTTTTTCATTCTAGCCGTTAAAACAACCGCAGCTACTCGAACATCCCAATGATCTGCAGGTGCTACAGGTACAGCATACGAATCAGATCCATCGGCGTTTTTCCCCATTTCCCATTCAGCAAATCCTCCGTAAATAGAGCGACAGGCTGAACCAGATCCTTGTCGTGTTATTCGGGAAAGTTCCTGATCACTAAGACCAAGTCCAATTGCTTTTGATCCTGCAGCAGCTAGTGCAGCAAACCCAGATGCAGAAGATGCAAACCCTGCTGCTGTCGGCACTTCATTAATTGACTTAACATGTGCAAATAAATTGTATTTTCCTGCAGTTTCTCGGATAAGATCAAGAAATTTTGCAACACGATCATACTGTATGCCTGTAATAGGCTGATCATTTAACGTAAATAAATCCTCTGTTAACTCTTCCTGAAAATCAACCGTTGTTGTTGTATAAAATCCATCCAATGTTAGGGAAAGGCTATTGTTTGTAGGCAGGATGATTTTTTCCTGGCGCTTACCCCAATATTTAATTAGGGCAATATTTGTATGTGCTTTTGCTGTAGCCTTCATCATTCTTCCCCTTTATTTGTCTTTTTCAGCACAAATGGCCACACAGCATTTGCCCCGAACTTTCTTAATTTTTCTGCTAGCTGTCTGGAATGAACTTCATTTTGGGCCAATGCAATAATACAGCCGCCATTACCGCCGCCTGTAAGCTTCGCACCTAAAGCACCCTCTTTACGCGCAAACTGAATCAGTCTGTTCAACCCTGTATCACTCACACCTAAGGATTCCAATTCTTTTTGGGCTTCATTTAGCATTTGTCCTAATATATGCTTCCCTTTTCGCTCTAAAGCATGTTTTGCCTGATGGGTCAGTTCACCAATACGATCTAGTTTTCGCTGAATTCTCCTAGGCGCAGATCTTAATAAACCCGCTACAGATTCCACCGCCAAACGTGTATCTCCAACCCTTCCAGAATCTGCCACAACAAAATGAAAATCGTCACTAAGTTTAATAAATTTAATCGGATGCTCTTTCTCATACCATACAGGAGATTCCGATGTAATCGTAAGTGTATCAATCCCGCTCGGTGATCCGTGCGCATATGTTTCTGCAATATTAGATAGCCTCAGTAGTTCTTCGTCTGTATAATTTTCATTTGAAAAATTAAATAAGGAACGTACTACAGAAATCGCCACAGAAGCACTCGATCCTAAACCTTTGCCAGGTGGTATAGAAGATTTAATTCGAATTAACAAATCCTGACATGGTAATTCAAGATAATCTAATGTACCTTTAATACAGTTAACAATTCCACTTAATGCCGCCGGAGCAAGCTCAAGTGGTCCATAATAAAATGTACTGTCAATTTTAGCAGTACCAGGAACATGTTCAATAACCGTCTCTACACCAACTAATGGAAAAGGAATAGCGATTGCAGGCTGTCCGTGCACAACCGCATGCTCTCCTATTAAAATTAACTTACTATGAGCTATACCTATAGCTGTTTGTTCTGTTGTTGTTACTTTTTCTGCACTCATTTTGTATAATTTTCCACCAATTCTTTAGCTTTTCCGACACGGATTTCTTTTGTTTTAATCAACTGTTCTGCAATGATATCAACCATCTCCCCAGTAGCCCCTGCTGCCATCGCAACAGAGCGAGAATGTAATGCCATATGTCCTTTTTGAATACCATCTGTTACTAATGCTTTCAACGCCCCAAGATTTTGCGCTAATCCAACCGAAACGATAACCTGCGCTAATTCCTGTGCTGATTCAACATCCAAAATACGATGGACGGTTTTGGCCATGGGATGAACTCGAATGGAACCTCCAACTGTACCTATAGACATTGGCAATTCCAATTCCCCTACTAGGTTCCCCTTTTCATCGACAGACCATTTAGTCATGGAACTATATTGTCCACTGCGAGATGCGTATGCATGAGCTCCTGCCTCTACCGCTCGCCAATCATTCCCTGTTGCAATTACAATCGGATCAATCCCATTCATAATTCCTTTATTATGCGTAACGGCACGATATGGATCGGATGCTGCAAATTCAAAGGCATGTACAACACCGTCCCTAACTTCTTCTCCAGTAAAACCTTCCGATTCGAGCAATGCTGGTGGAATAACACAACGGGCATGCGCAAGACATTTATCTGCATAATTCGATAAGATTCGTAAATAAACTTTTCCTTTAGTCAGTTTTTCGACTATAGGCGCCAAAGACTCCACCATTGTATTAATAATATTTGCGCCCATTGCATCACATGTATTTACATATAAATGTAAAACGAGCATTTGACTATAGGCAGAATCAGCTGCTTCATTTAATATTCTTACTTCCAGATCCTCTGCCCCCCCACCTCTAGCTACAAGGCTAGGATAAGCAGCATTGGCATCTTCTATTAAAGATTCCTTTTCATTTAAAAGCGCTTCTTTAGCAGCATGAATATCAGGGCATCCCACTACTTGAATTTGACCAATCATAACCCTTTCCGTTGCCTCAGTGGTAAAGCCTCCTGCTTCTCTTACAATTTTAGCGATATAACTTGCCGATGCAACTACAGAAGGTTCTTCAATTGCCATTGGTACTACATATTCTTTCCCATTTATTAAAAAATTCAATCCTAAACCTAGTGGCAAGGGAAAAGTTCCAATAACATTTTCAATCATTTTGTCTGCGGTTTCTACCGGGAGTGCTTCTATTGAAAGCAAATCTGCTTTTTCCTGTTCTGAAAAAGTATGCATATTCATGATTAATTCTCTTCGTTCGTCAACAGTTTTATTATAAAAACCAGGGATTCTGGAAGTATTCATACTAAATCATCCTTTTATAAATCATAATTGTATATAACACAGGATATCATCAATTTTCTTTATATTACTTTCCTAATTTATAATTATAACACGAAAGTACCATTTTAGAGCAGTAGAAAAACATGGATTTCACTAAAAATATGCCTCATCATATTTATTTAGAGGTATTCTTTTCATGTAAAAAAATTACTGTATCTATTATGTTAAAAAACAGTATAAAATGCAAATAAACAAGGTTGCAGTTTTTATGACAACCTTGTTTTATTTGATAGTCCTCTATATATAATGTAAATCCTTCATTTATTAATTAAAAAATGGTGAGCCATGGAGGATTCGAACCTCCGACCCTCTGATTAAAAGTCAGATGCTCTGCCGACTGAGCTAATGGCTCATGTTTTAATGTTTACTTGCGTTGTATATGCGCTCATCCAGTGACCCCTACTTCTTCTAGCTTATTCAAGGATGTTTAGTGCATCGGGGTTACTCGTAGCTTACTCGGTAGAAGTGTTGCTCGTCGCTCTGCCGGCTGAGCTAATGGCTCATGTTTTATGAGTGTTCTTAAGCTTTAAAGAGCGTATATCTTGAATGCTCGTCATGTTGCAAGCAATTTCGGTGATACAGCACTCCTCGCATACCTGCACTTTGTAGATCCTCAGAATGTATGCGACTGGCTAACAGCTTATCTTCATTATAATTCCTAATTTTAAAATATGTAATCTAAAACCCATAAAAACAAAAAAGTGGCTGGGCTACTAGGATTCGAACCTAGGATACACGGGATCAAAACCCGATGCCTTACCGCTTGGCTATAGCCCAACAATAAAAGTGGTGGAGGGGGGCAGATTCGAACTGCCGAACCCTGAGGGAGCGGATTTACAGTCCGCCGCGTTTAGCCACTTCGCTACCCCTCCGCAAATATTGTGCACTATTTATATAAAAATATACGCAAGAATTAATCATGGTGCCGGCCAGAGGACTTGAACCCCCAACCTACTGATTACAAGTCAGTTGCTCTACCAATTGAGCTAGGCCGGCTTATTTCATTTACGGTTATATGATAATAAAGATGGTGGAGGATGCAGGGCTCGAACCTGCGACCCCCTGCTTGTAAGGCAGGTGCTCTCCCAGCTGAGCTAATCCTCCGACACACAGGATAAGTAAAACTTCCTGAATATACTTCGCATGCAGAAAATAAGTTTCTCTTTTTCAAGGGTGTGCTATTGCATGTGTTGCGAAAATGTTTATGATTGAACGAGTAAGCATAGGTCCAGGACATCCCATACTAGACATACCTTTTTTAAAAAAATTGGTGACCCGTACGGGATTCGAACCCGTGATACCGCCGTGAAAGGGCGATGTCTTAACCGCTTGACCAACGGGCCATATAATGGCTTAGTAAATAGTGACAACATGTATTTTTTAACACTTTTTTTAAACTCGTCTCAAACCAACGAATTTTATTATAACCAGTTATGCAAACTTTGTAAAGAGGAAAATCTGTTTTTTTTTATAAAAATGCAGTTATTGTTGAAACATGTATAATTTATTGGGAAGGATGGTTTAAAAGTCAGCTTTTGTTATACAATGGTTTCTTTAATCGAAAAAGGTAAGTTATACTATATATAATAGAAATACATTTTGGAGGTGCAACATGGCAGGATTATTACAAGACAAAAATATAGTAGTTATGGGGGTCGCAAACGAGCGAAGCATTGCGTGGGGGATTACAAAATCACTACATAATGCAGGTGCTAATTTAATTTTTACAAATAGGCAGGAAAGATCTTATCAAAAATTAGTAAAGCTTTTAGAAAAAAGTGAAATCGAACCGAAATTAATTGTTTCATGTGATGTTGCAAGCGATGAAAGCATCACAGAGGCTTTTGGTGAAATCAAAGAAAAAGTTGGCGTGATTTATGGACTGATACACTCCGTAGCTTTTGCAAACAGGGATGAACTCAAAGGTGAATATGCTGATACTTCGCGTGATGGTTTCTTGTTAGCTCAGGAAATTAGTGCCTATTCATTAGTAGCAGTAACAAAGGCTGCTAAAGAAGTGATGACTGAGGGTGGCAGCATTGTTACACAAACCTATCTTGGTTCAGAACGAGTCATTAAAAACTACAATGTCATGGGTGTCGCTAAAGCGTCTTTAGAGGCCAGTGTACGTTATTTAGCAGAAGATGTAGGTAAATATGGTATTCGTGTAAATGCGGTTTCTGCAGGCCCTATTCGTACGTTATCCGCTAAAGGGGTGTCCGGATTTAATGAAAAAGCGGGCGTTATTGAAGAAAAAGCTCCTTTACGCAGAAATGTCGATCAGGATCAGGTCGGCGACGCAACCCTATTCTTAGTTAGTGAGCTTTCCAGGGGAGTCACCGGTGAAGTTTTACATGTTGATTCGGGATATCACATTATTGGCGGCTAAATTTTAACAGAATAATAACTGAAGCAGATACTTATTACATATATATAGAGTAATGTGTATCTGTTTTTATTAGGGGGGTTTTTAATGGGAGATTGGTTTAACGAGCAGTTCAGTGAGCCTTTTATCACATTTGGAACCAGCCACATCATCATGCTGACAATCTATCTTATTGGCCTTATTCTTTTATTGCTTACATATAAAAAAGTCAAAAATAACACGATTTTGTACAATACTTTACGTTGGTCTTTATTTGCCATCCTGGTTTTATCGGAAATATCCTATCAGATTTATACAATAACGAATGGAATATGGAGTTTGCGGGAGCATATCCCCCTGCATCTTTGTGGGATTGCGAGTATCACCGGAGCGATTGCCCTTGTTACACATAATAAAACGTTGATTAATCTTACTTTTTTTATCGGTTTCATCCCTGCTTTTGCAGCATTGGTAACACCAGAACTGCCTTTGGATTTCCCACATTTTCGCTTTTGGAAGTTTTTTATCCATCATACGGCTATTTCATGGGTGAGTGTTTTTCTCCTGCTTATGAGTTCGGTGAAGATTACTTTCAGATTGACGATGCAGGCCTATGGATCATTACTTATTTATGCTGCTATTATAGGATTTCTTGTTAATCCTTGGCTGGGTTCGAATTATCTTTATTTATCTGCTACACCGACGGCTAGTACTCCACTTGATTTGCTAGGGAGTGGGATTTGGTATTATGTGAATCTTTGTTTGTTAAGCTTAGGTGTTTTTCTATTGTTGTTTGGGATCTCCAGGATTTTCGGACCCAAAAAATAGAGAAGGATAGCCTAATAGATTGCATAATTATATATTTTTATTAAAAGTCATTCCACATAAGGGTATACTTATGTTAAGATATTCGTATACTAAAAATATAGCTGAGTGCGCTAACACTCGGCCTGGCAACATATATGCCGCACCTGAGCGGCTGACCGTATTTTAAAGCATAGGAAGTAACTGCCTTTAACTCAGTCGAGAAGGGCGGTTACTTCCTCTTATTTCTGTTGGTGACAGCTGCGATAATAGCTACAACTGCTGTTAATGCTGTAACTAGCAAAATGCCAAATTGAAATAGCATGTTCATTGCGTCGTAAGTCACCATATGAAACACCCCCCCTTCCTTACAGGGAGTGCCAGCCGCCCATCCGCTTTATGTAGTTGCACATCCTTATTCCAGCATTAATTGAACAAAAATTCTATAAAATAAGATAACATGTTACTTTTGTCTTTATTTGCATACTAAGACATAAAAATCTATCTTCAATCTCAAGATGGATTTTTAATTTACTTGATACCGATTACTAAACTGTTCTAACTAAATGTAATTAGCCTTTAGTCAGTAAATCAAGTCATAAATATTTTCCTAAACATCCTCATTTGAAGGTAGTTAGATTTCATAATTGGATATGCAAAATGGCACTTAAAATAAATGCCTTTCCGAATTTTGTCGATCAAAGTAGTAAAAGAATCCCCACACGCTTCTGATTGACATCAAAAAATAGATATGGTATTAACAATAATAGGGATTAGCACTCAGATCAATCGAGTGCTAAAGTAATTAAAAATATCGACTAAAATTTCACTATAAAAGGGGAGATTAATAAGATGAGTAAGATCGAATTCAAAGCAGAGTCAAAAAAATTACTGGATATGGTAATCAACTCTATCTATTCGCAGCGCGAAATATTCTTAAGAGAGCTTATTTCCAATGCAAGTGATGCGATTGATAAAATTTATTACAAGGCATTAACCGATGATCGATTAACGTTTAATCCTGATAGTTATTATATAAAAGTAGACGCAAATAAAGATAAACGTACATTAAAGGTTACCGATACTGGGATCGGAATGACGAAGGAGGAATTGGAAAATAACCTTGGTGTCATTGCCAAAAGCGGTTCCCACACATTTAAAACGGAAAACGAAATTAAAGATGGACACGACATTATCGGACAATTTGGTGTTGGATTTTATGCAGCATTCATGGTGGCAGACAGGGTAAGTGTGATTAGTAAGTCACTTGATAGCGATGAGGCATTTAAATGGGAGTCTACTGGCTCTGATGGATATACCATTACCCCAGCGGATAAGGCAGAAATCGGTACGGAAATTATTCTGGAAATAAAAGAAAATGAAGATGATGAGAACTATGATGAGTTTTTAGAGGAATACCGCCTAAAGCAAATCATCAAAAAATATTCCGATTTTATCCGTTATCCTATTAAGATGGATATTACAGAAAGCAAGCTAATAGAAGGATCAGAAGACGAATATGAAGATGTAATTGACGAACAAACGATCAATACAATGATCCCAATATGGAAAAAAAATAAAAGTGAACTATCAAAAGAAGATTATGAGAGTTTTTACAATGACAAGCATTATGGCTATGACAAGCCATTAAAGCATATTCATCTTAATGTTGATGGTACCATTAGATATAATGCGATTCTTTACATCCCGGAAAATGCACCACATAATTACTATACAAGGGATTTTGAAAAAGGACTTGAGCTTTATTCCAATGGTGTTTTGATCATGGATAAATGTGCTGACTTACTCCCAGATTATTTCAGTTTTGTTAAAGGTATGGTAGATTCAGAAGACCTTTCCCTCAACATTTCAAGAGAGATGCTTCAGCATGATCGACAGCTGAAATTAATCGCCAAAAATATTAATAAAAAAATCAAAGCACAATTACTCAGCATTTTGAAAGATGAACGTGAAAACTACGAGACGTTCTTTAAATCATTCGGTCAACAACTCAAATTCGGCGTATATAGCGACTTTGGACAGCACAAGGATTTACTAAAAGATTTATTATTATTCTATTCTTCCAAAGAGAAAAATCTGGTAACACTAAAAGAGTACGTATCAAGAATGGCAGAGGAGCAAAAGTACATTTATTACGCAACTGGTGATTCCAATGAGCGCATTGCGAAACTTCCGCAAACTGAAATAGTTAAAGATAAAGGGTATGAAATTTTATACTTTACAGATGAAATCGACGAATTCGCCATTCGCATGTTAGTCAATTATCAAGAAAAGGAATTCAAGTCGGTATCCAGCGGCGATTTGGGATTTGAGAATGAGGAAAAAGATTCGACAGAAGAAGAACAAACTGAAAACAAGGATCTTTTCAATACGATGAAAGAGATATTATCTGACAAGGTAAAAGAAGTACGAGCATCCAAACGATTAAAGTCGCATCCTGTCGTATTAACTGCTGATGGAGAAATTTCCATCGAAATGGAGAAGATAATCAATGCAATGCCAGATGATCAACAGATTAAGGCAGACAAAGTACTTGAGATTAATGTCAATCACGAAATATTCCAAGCATTGAAAAACGCAAATGCACAGGATGAGGAAAAACTGAAGTTATATACGAACTTACTTTACAATCAAGCACTCCTCATCGAAGGACTGCCAATTAACGATCCTGTTGAATTTACCAACGATATTTGCAAAGTGATGGTGTGACAAAAATATAAGCGGCTGACCATATCAATATATGTTTTCAAAAAGAAGTAATTGCCCAACTAATTGGTGTGTGAGCGATTGCTTCTTTTTTCTGTTGGTGACAAGTAGGGGATAGTTATCACTACTGTTAATATATTCTCGCAAATTGCCATATTGAAATAATTAGAATCTCTGATCATGTTATTATTTTTTCAAAAGAATATAACCCATTCATCGTCAATAAAAGCATAACAAGTAAAAGTCATGCCACTGTGCTATCATAAACAAGATAGCATTCTTTTCTTCTGAACAGAAAGTATATAAAAAAATTATCAAATATTGGAGGAAGTGGAATGAAACGTCACAATGCTATGATCATTTTCCTTATGGGAGCCTGTTTTTTCGGGCTAAACCCTTTATTTATAAAATTAGGTTATGCTGCGGGCTGGACTCTTGGCGAAATTAATGTAATACAAGTTATTATTGCTCTTTTCGTGCTTTGGACGATCGGTATTTTTTCCATCAGACGTCATCCCCTCGCAGTCAAAAAACTTAATCATAAAACGTTAGTATCCCTCATGATTACAGGCAGCTTCACAGGTTTGACCAGTGTGCTTTATTATGGTTCAATGCAATATTTACAAGCTTCATTAGCTGTAGTGTTATTATTCCAATTCGTATGGGTGGGTGTATTATTTGACTGGGTTTTTAACCGAAAAAAACCTAGCTGGCAAACGATGTTGACCGTAATCCTAACCATGGTTGGTGTACTATTTGCAGCTGATGCGTTTAACGGCGGGCTTACTAATATGACACTCCTCGGCTTCGTGCTTGGAATTGGATCGGCATTCTCATATGCCGCATTTGTCTTTGTGAGTGGACGTGTAGCGGTTGATGTACCAGCAACAATCCGGACACCAATTATGATTACAGGTGCTGCTATCCTGATATTTATTATTTTCCCGCCACACACAACATTAAGTAATGCTGCACTTGCAGGTGGAAGCTTATGGCTCTATGCCGGTGGACTCGCCCTTTGTGGATTGATCTTAACACCGCTTATGTTTGCCATATCAACCCCACATATCAATGCTAGCTTAGCTACGATACTAGGTGCAATTGAACTACCCGTATCTGTCATTGTTGCATATATTGGATTGTCCGAATATATAGGGACTTCTAGATGGTTTGGTGTTTCACTCATTCTTCTTGCAATCACAATTGGTGAAGTGAAAGTTTTCTGGCGTATGTTGATGAAATCGAAAAAACATGTGGATCAAACAGGTAGCAGACACTCTGCATAAAATAATCCTTATTGATTGAGAAAGATTCCTTGTAAGTCACAAGAGCAATAATGAACCGAAGAATAATCTGAAATGAAATTATATGGACAAGGCAATTATATGTAGTTTTCCTATGCCAAAAACTGAGATAGTACCAAAACCCTGATCTTTTTTTGTAGCAGCGCAATACAGTTTTCCTATACCAAAAACTGAGATAGTACCAAAACAAGGGAGGGCAGGCTTATGCACATCACTGAGTTTTCCTATACCAAAAACTGAGATAGTACCAAAACCCATTCCTATCGTGAATTTCCGCTTTTCCTGTTTTCCTATACCAAAAACTGAGATAGTACCAAAACATCATGTATTCCTTTTGCCAAGAACGATGTGTTTTCCTATACCAAAAACTGAGATAGTACCAAAACATTGACCTCGCTACCGTTACGAATGTCATTGTTTTCCTATACCAAAAACTGAGATAGTACCAAAACCAATGAATTTTATTACTAATATTGAAAAACTGTTTTCCTATACCAAAAACTGAGATAGTACCAAAACTTTAGCTTTTATGCAAGCCATAATTACTTTGTTTTCCTATACCAAAAACTGAGATAGTACCAAAACTGATTATATGAGTAAAGGATATTACTCTCTTTGTTTTCCTATACCAAAAACTGAGATAGTACCAAAACTCAGTTTCTTTAATGTAATATTTAAAGTGCGTTTTCCTATACCAAAAACTGAGATAGTACCAAAACATAACCGCATATCAATATCGTTATAACTTTGTTTTCCTATACCAAAAACTGAGATAGTACCAAAACAAAGAAGTTGATGGTATATTTGGAAGTGAGGTTTTCCTATACCAAAAACTGAGATAGTACCAAAACACCCTTGATACATAAGGCTTTAAACAGAAAGTTTTCCTATACCAAAAACTGAGATAGTACCAAAACTGCGTTGGCTCTATCGGTTATGATGGCTTAGTTTTCCTATACCAAAAACTGAGATAGTACCAAAACCTCAAAATTGATTGGCGTTTTACCATCAAATAATCAGCGATAATCGGCTATAAACTTTTTGAGGTTTGGTTCCAACCCTTGTGTAGCATGAAGGGAACCCATACCTAGATTATACATGATTATATGAATAATTGTAACAATAGTTCCAGTATTGTCGATAATTTTCTGTATTAAGGTATCCTCTGGAATTGAGTTATCCACAAGCTGAAAAAAGATCTTTATTGCCTTGTTATATAGTTCATCGGAGCAATAAAACGGGACTTCCTTTTGCACTTTAGCTTTCATTTGTGTTATTAATGCATGATGAATAATTGTATCCCTGTAGAAATAATTTATCGTTGAAGACTTTTTTTGCTGGGAAACTAACAGGAACTTATAACCTTTTAAAGTAGCATTTTTTACTAATTCATTAAACGTTTGTAATTCGGTTCGTCTCGCATACAGTTCAGGTAACTCGACAATAATCAGGGTCTTTTTATCATGAGGTCTACCCAGTAAAATATTTAGTAAAAGCGTCTTTATTTCAAGTGGAGAAAGCGATCTGTCTTTTGTTGAGTAAAAGGTGATAAAATCGCTCACATCATTCTCATTAAATGGTCTTAAGGAACTCGAAATTCCCCACCTTCCTAGTTGCTGGTTTACCAATTGCAACTCTGCATCTAAATGTTCCCAAGCTTCTTGCAGTTCTTGAAAAAATGGAGAATATGTTATTTGTTCTGATATATTACTCTGAATATCTTTCATAGGAGATTTTGCTGTAATTTTATTTAGATGTACCTCCGCATCAAAGGGAATGAAATGGCATTGCCAATCTTTTTTATTTATAGGCAGGCCATCTTCATATATTTTTAACTCCGATTGTTTTCCATTAAAGTAATTATTAATTGTACGAACTAAGTTATGCCACGAAAGATGTTGGCCATATAAAGTTGTAATATCACCCATTTCAATTGCATATTCACTAGATGAAGATATAATATTCCATATTTTCATAGTATCACCAACGGATCCTCTGTTATGACTTCTTCCTGGATGGTTTTACCACCAACCATTATTAACATCTTTTCATATTGTTTGTTCGTAACTCCCATCAGTCTTATAGATCCTTTCGAAGGAAGGTTATTTCGAATGCCTTGGGTGTACTGGGTCATACTTATCCGATTCGGAAATATTTTTACGTATACTGAAAATTGGATCATGCTAAATCCATTATTAATGAGGTATTTACGAAACTTTGAATAAATTCGTCGTTCTTCTTTTGTGTTCATTGGCAAGTCAAAAAATAATATTAAGCGCATAATTCTATATGGCGATCCCATTTTGTGGGTACACCAGATAAGTGTTGTTATTTTCATTCATCGATTTGATAAATGATTGAATAAAAAGATCAATCGCATTTAATACGGTTTGACTTTGACCACCAATACTTACTTTTGCGCTAAGCCGACGAATTAACAATTGCTTTGTTTCTAATGTAAGATATTCCTCTTTTTCCACTGTCATTGCTACCCAGACATCTACAATCGGGCGAAATACTTCCATGCAATCGTCTACTAGGTTGAATGCATTAAATTGGTTGCGATGTCCAATACCAAAGGTGGGATGCAGTCCATAAGCTACTACAGTTCTAGCCACACAAGCACGCAAAACGATATAGCCATAATTCAATGCTGCATTATATGAGTCTACCGAACCACGCTGTCTCCGGAAATCGGGACCAAATAATTCATTAAAATATACTTTTGCAGCATGACCTTCCCTATTACTACTATCTTCGAGTTCAACCTGATCAGCAAGCGCTCTTAGTCGATTAATCACAACTGAATCTCTGTTTAAGTATTCTAGCACAGATGCCTGGTTCCTTATTTTAATTTTTATGATACGTTGCCACATTTCTCCTTTTGCCCTGTCACTCCAATTAATTTGTTTATGCAGCACCCCATACACCCGATAATGGCTGTATAACCCAAGTGAGAAAACGTTAGGATGATGATTCTCATTACAAAAGATTAATAGTATATGGTAAGAGGTTAGCTTATTCATTAATCTACCTGTCACCACAGTTCTGTCATTATCTACAACAATTGTATGAATATCTGACAATGGGATTAGTACTTCCTGTTCTCCTTTAATTACTTTCAGATTATCTAAGTACAACTTCATCTCTTCTGCATCTGAAATATAAACGATTCTCCAACTCAAACAAAGCCCTCCCTCTTTAGTTGTGAAAGGGGCTAATTAAATAGGAAAAGCCCCAAATAAATGGGGCTTTTGAGTTCGGGATAAACCCTTGTTTTGATAGGTTATCCCAGTTTTTGGTATAGGGCGATAAATTTATATCGCACTTTTATAATACCCCATTTTATCACAATTGTAAATAGTTTTTAAAATTTTCTTTACTTATTTTATAAGTATTACCTAAAATATCAACATTATACTTATTTACATTACTAATTGTAGATAGGGCTAAAAATCCTTCTTTCTGTTCCTTTTTCCTTTTAAATTGATAATCTACTTCTATCTTATTTTGCCTTGGATTATTGTCACCTCTAAAAATCCTACTTTGTCTCACCCCATTCTTTTCAAATGAGAACAAATCATTCTTATATAAACTGAACTGAAATTCAAACGTATCATCAATTTTTTTATATTCTTTCGCTTTTTCCTGTTCATATTTCTCCATATCCAATACATAACGGTCTCCATCTTGTTTAAACCAGTGATATGGTAGTCCCAGGTATTTATATTCTCCCTCCTTATTTTTATACAGGTCGATTCTTACTCCCTTAATACTTTTTAATACAACATCGTTTTTGGCTTGAGGATAATTGTGTGTTATATCCATGTGGACACCCAATTTCTTATCGTAAAATTTTAACGTTTTGACAGGGACTTTTCCATCTTTCAAAATATAGCCATGTTCGTTGTAATATGCCTGAAAAGGATTCAATTCATTTTTATATTCATCTATAATTTTTTGAACTAATTTCATTACTTCCGGATTATGTTTAGCGATAAAGAAGTCCTGTGGTTTTATTTTCAGTTTTTTTAATAACGGTTTTACCTGATCTTTATTCAGACTATAAATATCTTTATATTTCCCAACCGTATACTTTTCGCCATCTTTCATTCTTGTAGCATAAATAGTTTGGTTCGATAGTGTACGATTAGCTTTTCGATCAACCTTATGCGAATATCTTATCTCGGATTCATAGTTGCGCAATTTTTTTAAAAAGTTAACAAAGCTGTTAAACATTTCGTCCTCCGATAATAATTCCCCGGTTTCTCGATTGATGACTGCTCCTGTCTCATTCATATCGAAAGTTGTAAAAAAGTCAAATATTGACATCTTACCAATGGCAGCTACAATTAAAGCATCTATCGCATGATGTGCATGGCTCTCTTCGCGATCTTTATTCAAGTGTGCACGTCTTCTTAATGCAGCAGTAAAAGAACCCCGTATGGAAAGAACTGTTGTATCGATGTTATTTGCTTTAAAAAAGGATCTTAAATTCATGGAAAAACTGCGCATTGCATATTGTGTATCCACCAGATTACGATTAATAAAATCTTTTTGCAATTCCTCGTTATATTTAACATTTCGCATTTCCAGCAGATAATCCTTTTTCTTACGATTAATACTCCTACCTTTGTACAGGTTTAATACATTTGACTTATACTCATCAAATGTTCTTGGCCTCTTTTGTGTTTGGAAATATTCAAACGGAGTTAATTGACCCTTATCCTGATTTTCCCCGTGTAGACAAACCACTTTATTCGATTGACTATCGTCAAAGGATATGGATACTGGAATAATATGATCGATTTCAAATGAATATCTATTCTGTACAATATCATGTGGTGTGATAGATTTACCCGAATAAATAGATTGCCAATTTTGCTGTTTTACTAATTTTAGGGCCAAATGCTGCTTACCGTTTAACTTCAATTCTGCAAGAGATTTCACTCCAAGCAACTCAGCCATTTCCTTCTCATGTTTTCCCATTTGTCTTTGAAAATCCGCAACTTGCTTTCTCTTTTCTTCACTGTTTTTTTCCTTCGCAGTTTCTACTACAATAGAATCTAGTTCACCATATTTTTCTCTTACTGCATTTACAATCTTGATAGCTTCACGATGAGCTCGTTTCGCAACGGTACTTAGGATTGCCGTGTCATCGAAGGTTATCTTATTTTTATCTTTCATACCCGCAAGCCTTTGTTGTTCCAATCCAAGAAAAGAGAATATTTCCATTTGATTTTGATTAGAATGCCATAAATCATTCATTACTAAATTCATTGCTTTTTTGGATAATGCATGATATCCAGTAAAGGCTGTGGACTCTTTAAAACCATCTATAATATGTTTTCTTGTTTCACTGTTAAATTGAGTAAGTAAATTTTCAAGCTTCTTTTCTCTTCGATGATAAGCCTTTTCAGCTGTTAGTATCTCCGCAATCTCATCCATTAGATCGATATCATCCAATATTTCTGCAGGTAGATTGTTTTGGTCAACAACTTTCTTTATTTCCTTATATCCCTTGAACTCTGTAAAAAGCGGTTTATCATTTTTCAAATCTACTCTGTATCCGGTAACATCTGCATCATCTGGCAATCCCCTATATTTTAAAATTTGTTTTAAGGTGATATTTTTACCTTTTTTAATAAAGTTATTATAAAGATAAATTTTATCATCGTATGTTAAATACTCACCTTCCAATTGAAGTTTATTTAAATCACCACTCAATAGATTGAATAAATCTGCAGTCACAGACATTTTTGCAATTCTTAATTCTTGAGGAAAATAAGTACATTTCCCACGCATTTTATCAATCATTGATATTTCTTCAATTTCACCATGTTCATTAATAAAAAACGACCCATATGGTGTTGGAGATTTTTTAGACCCTGGACCTTCATAATATTCTCTTCTTGTTTCAATAAGTTCTAGTAACGAATCAGTAAAAGTCTCATTTAGTTCAGTATGTATTTCGCGCTGTTTGTTCAAAATTGCATTTGTTTCTTTAAGATAATCAGCTGTCCGAAAACGATTCTGGTGATTACGGATTCTCCCCCCTTTTTCCCTTCGTTTTAACTGCACTTCGCAAATAAATTGATCTATCAGAAGTTTTCTGTTTTGTGTGATCTGCTGCTTTGTTGATAATTCATTGTCATTTCCTTTCTCATCGTCCTCTGGTGAATCCAACGTAGTTCCTCGCATTTTCACCAGATGAAAAAGACCTGCCGCTAATTCTTCTTTCGATACCGAGCCATATATAGCATTGTATCTTGCTTGATATGGATCCACTTTACCAATACCAGAAAGTGGCAGTCCACGTTCTGAAAATAATTCCTTTGCTCTTTTAAGCCGATGTGCCTTTCTCCTTTTTAATCTTCGTGAACCTCTAAAGGATCTTCTTTCTTCATTTACATTTCTGCTTGCCTCTTCAAAAAGCCTAACGCCTGCATCAATGATTTCTCCAGTATCCCTTTCTAAAACACCCCAACCTACTGATGATATCCCTATATCTAGACCAAGTACCTTATTCAATTACGTCCCTCTCTTCACTGTTTTTTTAATATTAAAATTTATTTAGACCTATTATACTAGTTAAAGCAGAAGTGAACAATCTATTGTTGGTAATTTATGTGATTAATAAATCATAAGTAATAACATTATCAGGCAGAACAGAGGTTCATGTATTCGTTAAGTGACGTACGGACTGAACTGAGCCGCAGGAGATTCACTCCAAAGTATAAAATTCACTAAGCTTCCGCCTTTGAGGCGCAAGCAAGTTCATTTAAAAGGAAACTCGGGCGACCGGAGGAAGCCGATATTGACTTTCACCACAAGGGTATAAGTGCGACTAAGCCTCTGGTTCCCAATCGGCAAGTCTTCTTTATCGTACAAAGGTGAAGGAAGTCTGCTATGGCTTTAGCGCTGGAACCAGACGTGGCTGATTCGGTTGTTTTGTTATCCACAGCCCACAGATTTTATAATTTCCTAGACAATAAAACAGGCGTATAAACCTTGATACGAAAGGGTTATACGCCTATCTGTATTAGAGCTTCCAATCCGATTTGAACGAACGACCCCTTCCTTACCATTTTCATTAATTCGTTATATCAATTAGGATTAAGTACGATAAACCTTGATATAACAGCACTAACGTGTAACGCTTGGAGGTGGGGGTATTATAGCCCGTTAATGCGTGATAAAAGTAAAAACAACAATACACTTTTCCTATACAATTTTGCCTTCCCCTTAAATTGCTTTTATTATACAACCTGGTCTCTTTATTTAGGATTAAGCATATATCTTGTTCGAGAAAAGCACTCCTATTGCGGAAGAATGGCTCCATGTAGTACTTAAAAATTATGTATAATTTTAAACTGGAAAACCACAGGAACTTCCATACAGCAAGGGGACTGTAATACAGCCCCCTTGCTCACAGTTATTTTATAAGTTCGTTTATTTTTACCCGAACACCTTCCAAAATTTCAGTGTTCACCTGTCCAAATTTCTTTCTGACGATATTTTTAGAAAGCGTATAAACTTTATCTGCCCTAATTTCTGATGTTACTTTAAGTTCGCCCTCTGTTAAATCTTTTGATTCAATAATTATTGAATACTCAAGGTTCTTTATTTTTGATGTGATAGCTAAAACTATGATGTCTTCAGTCAATTCGTTATAACTATTGCTTGAAATGATAAGTACAGGACGTTGCTTTTGGTTTTTTAAATCACTGAATGGAATTGGTATTAAAACAATATCACCTTGTTTATACATTGTTCCAAACCTCATCATCGGTGTCATTATCCCAAAAACCCAGACTGCTCTCACTAGCTTTTGTTAAATCCTCAGACACACTTTTATCTCTCTTAGCTTTTAAATACTCTGCAAAATCCAGAATTTTATCAACTTCCTGTTCAGGTATCTCATCAATAATTTTAAGTAAACGATCCTTAGCTGTATCCATATAATGATCACCTCTTCCATGAATATTTTATTTTATTGAACAAAATCACTTTTCGCGATGGCTATTAAAATCATCCTACCCAAATATTTCATATAATTTAATATAGCAGCACACTCAAATATAGGGTGTTGTAAAAAAACAAGCCAATAAGTGAGGTGCTGCTACTTTATTTATCGTATCATGTTCTAGTATAATTAACAATTTTTATTTTATATTCCCAAGGGCACCACCTGAATAAAGATATTGTACAAACAGTGGGGGTTTCCCTTCCTCCCCCACCTTCACGTATGGGATTTTTCTAACGCTTAGAGGTGGGGGTACTACAGCCCGTTAATGCGTGATAAATTCTAGGTCATGTTTCCATTATGGATACACAACATTCGATAAATCAACCTTCTGCTTCCATCTCCCATATGTTAAAATTAAAATAATCCATCAATTTATTATTACCAACAACGAAAGGATGGAATGACTTTGGCAAAATTTCCAACTGGTAAAGTAGAACAATTAACACTTGACAGCCTTTTTGATGAGTTTAACGAAACTGAAATGGATTCCGGTTATGCCAAGGAAGACCGGATAAGGGTTCAACCTAAGACAGTGACAAAGAAATCTTTTCCCATCCAAATCGTAATCGACTTTGATCAATTTATGGAATATATTACGAACCATTCCATAAACCTGACGCCCAAGAATGGATATATTTCAAAGAAGTCATTACCAGAGATAAATGAGCGAATGTCGATAAAAGCAGAAAATGCTACTAAAAACTCACAGCAAGAATACTACCCTTATATTCACTTTTTCTATCATCTTGCCTTGAGTAGTAGATTAATCGAAAAAGTTTGGTCCAGCTCAAATAAACCAATGCTGCGCGTTACGGAAAGATGGAACTTGTTTCTCAGATTAACCGATACGGAAAAATATTTATTTCTACTGGAAACGTTTTGGGTTGATGTGAATTGGGGGAATTTGGGAAATCAGTCTAAGTGGACAATCCATCAGATACTTCCAGAAGTTTTTGACCAATTAATGAATGAAAAGTCAGGTTACCACCTTTCTCTTCAGGGCATTAGTATATTTTCCAGGTTTATGTCTGACTGGAATTACTTTTTACTGTATTTCGAATGGCTTGGGTTATGGATTTCAAAAAAAGATCAAGAAAGAATCGATGACTATGGATTAAAGAGTCATTACTTTGCAAAATCTATTACATTAACTGATTTTGGGATAAACATGATTCCTATACTAAGGAAAGTGCGAAAAATCGAGAAATGGAATATTTCATTACGACGGCAAAATGGAGAAGTTAATCCTATGCCAGGTTCACCAATGACAGTAATCTATGATAATGATGAAGGAAAAGACCAGAGTTCCGAGCCATTTCACAAAGCATTCTCAAGCCTTTTCGATCAAAGAGATTTGCAGCAAACATTACCAAGAATGGAACAAAAATTCACGAATGGTGTACACAAATTTAAAGTAGCACTTAACGGCAGTACTTGGCGGAAAATTGTATTGTCAGCAAATCATACGATGCAAGATTTGCACCAGGTGATTATTCAAGCATATGAATTTGATGATGACCACCTATATTCCTTTTTTATGGATAATAGAAAGTGGTCTCAAGATTGCATTGTCGCACCGAATGATAATGACGGACATCTGGCATCAGATGAAGTGACAATTGGGGCTGTTGGAATGCATGCTGGGCAGCGTTTCCTTTATTTATTTGATTATGGTGATGAATGGATGTTCACTATTACGGTGGAAAGCATTTCTGAAAGCGAAGAAGAACCAGCAAGACCTGCTATCGTGGGATCTAAAGGAGAAAGTCCGGAGCAATATCCTTGGTATTAATGTGATATTTTTTTTGAAAATTGTAGAGGGTCAGCATTTTACTGGAAGTTATCTTTAGAATGTCGACTCTTTTGTTCATAGGCCTTTTGATTAGGCTTCGAAAAAACCATATAATAATTTCATCTTTGAAGTATTTAATTCCATACGGCTTGGTATGCGCAAAGACTCTATTTTCACTTGTCCACGTTCTTCTTTGGTATAACCCATTTTACTGAGAAGTGCTGCCGCAGCTGGATTATCTTTTTTGATAAAAGTTCCCCAATTTTGAAAATAGCAATGGGTAGTATAGGCTTACGGTATTTTTCGTAGGGGTGGCTGCAGTATATGAATATTCTTTCATGAAATTCCTTTTGGTAGGATGACTGGGGATCAATATGAATGAGAATGGGTTGATCTTCGCCTTTGACCTTTACTTCGGCCAGAATATCAATTCTCCGCTTTTCTCCTTTTAAAATATCAGTGAATATTTCCTGTTCTTCCAAAACCATTGTTAACGCAGCCAATAAGTCACGGCCTTTTTATTTTTCTAATATTCAGTGGATTTGTTTTACCGTTAAATGTTTTTATATGCAATAATTTCGAACTGGTCATTAGGGAATTATAAAAGCGTTAATTGCTTTCTACGCACCCTTATCCTACTTGGCTGACCCCATAACATCCGAAAAACGAAGACCCTTTACATAATCGATAATACGTCTATGTATATACGCAATCATTTTCATGCAAAAAGTGACTTTCAACAATAGAAACGAGTTGAAAGTCACTTTTTACATATCCCTAAGAAATATCAATATATAGGTTGCCAATGTGTTTTGCAAAACACAGCCAAATTAGAATAGTTTTTTTCCTAAACCCATACAATTTTAAAGTTTACCTTTTGTTTCTTAATATCTGAATATAATCCCTTGCTCCATGCAATATCCTATAAATATATACAGTATTTTCCATAACCCGATAAAAGGCAATATAAGGTTCAGAAATAACCATCCTAAATTCGAAGTGATTTAGGCTTTCTTCCATTAACTTCGAACCAGCATACGGAAATTTTTCAAGGTGCTTTATAGAAGCCATAGCACGATCCAATATTTCATTCGCAGCTTCAGGATTACCCAATAAAATATAATTAAAAATATCATCAAGGTCATCGTCAGCTGCTGGAAGTAGTTCTACATTATAGTTTTTCATCAATTCTCTCCTTGATTCTTTGATAAGCAGAATCAATTGATGTCGTTTTATCACCATTTAATCGCTGTTCTTCGGCTACTAATAGTTTTTCTTTTAAATCTATGATTGCTTCCCTTTTTTCAAATGCATCGATACTCATGAGAACAAGATCACCTTCTCCATTCTTAGTGATATAAACAGGCTTCTCTTTCTCATGTGCCAATTTAGAAATGGAATTATAATCATTTCTTAACGAGGTAGATGACTTTATAATCAACGGCAAGACCTCCATTCATTTATTATACCATTATAATACCATAATTCCTGCATTATATGCACCTATTAGTTAATAAGGAACAATGATATTTATCATGAATTTATCCGAGATGATACAGTGTTCATTTAAAAATTTTGGTTCAATCACATTTTGCGGGGAAGATTGGATCAGTTGGTTGATTCGGAATCGGTATAATTTGTATTTTAATAAACAAACCTATTATTTTCCCCGTACTTTGTAAAAGATCCAAAATTTTTAGTATTATTTATTCATTACATTCAAATCGGGCAACAATTAGGGGAGAATACATTTTTTATAATCATTACAAACACAAAAAACGCTCTCTCCCTTACAGGGCAAGCGTTTCATCAAGAGCTTCCAATCCGATTCGAACGGACGACCCCTTCCTTACCATGGAAGTGCTCTACCTGCTGAGCTATGGAAGCAAAAAAATGGCTCCACAGGTAGGATTCGAACCTACGACCGATCGGTTAACAGCCGATTGCTCTACCACTGAGCTACTGTGGAATAATTAAAAATTACTTTTGTATAGCATTTCAATTAATTCGTAGTACTGCTTATCGTGTTACAATCTTGCCAAATAATGTTGCATCCCTTACATGACTTACTACACGATAATAAAAATTATATAACATTAATATGTATTTTACCACAATTTTTATATATTAAAAGATTATATAAAAAAGAAGCCTGGCGGCGTCCTACTCTTGCAGGGGCAAAGCCCCAACTACCATCGGCGCTGGAGAGCTTAACTTCTGTGTTCGGGATGGGAACAGGTGTGACCTCTCCGCTATTGCTGCCAGACATTCCTAAAAACAAGGACAAGGTATATTATATGCATTTCACTTAAAAAATGCAAGTGTTTTTAGTTTATACCCTAAAAACTAAATAAGA
>NZ_BAAKSZ010000033.1:0-31244 GCF_059698015.1 Oceanobacillus sp. NCCP-135
TCCAAAGGGGTAAATCTTCGCAACTTTTTTATAAACATCGCGACTTTATTTTAAATCCACAAAAACTTGTGGGTTTGAAATAAAGTTTGATCAAAAATATCCCGTAGAACTTCATTTTAGGCAAAATAAAAAGAATCCTTTTTGAAAAAAGATTGATCAAAATGGATTCTTCTTCTATGAATTAGTATACACTTTTATAAAAAAGTTTGATCATTTTCTACCTTTTAATCTTGAAAGTCCACCATAAACCATCCCCAGTCATTTGTTTCATCTGATAACGGTTTAAAACAATAAAAAATTGATAGTTTCAAAATACAATTCTCCTAGTTTAAATAATATTGTTTGTATCCACCATCTTCAATACAAACCCTTGAATACTCCCTATGTGATCTGAAGTGCCTAATTTTAGATTCAATCATGATGTTGATAGATTTCCTCCTTTTATTTAGCAGAATGTTCCATAATACACTAATATAAACGTGGGAAAATATCCATTAAAAGAGCCGGACCTTCCAGCTGACAAGTCGTTCCGGTGAAATGAACTAGCCAATCTTCTTAACCAAGACTTTCGCCGGTGTTCCTTCTTCTTTTTCACCTAAAAATGGATAGTATAGCTCATTAACGTGAATCATTTAAGGTCCAAAGAACCATCTTCAAATTAGGAATAACGTTCGATTGAATTCTAACATTTGGAAGGTTTATTATATAAATATAGCGACCCTATTTAAAATATTGTCACTAAACTTTTACTTTAGTGAGAATAACTTCATGATCTGACCCGTTGGTCAAGCGGAAAAGACGTCGCCCTTTACAGGCGGAGACATAGGTTCGATTCCTATACGGGTCATTCTTTATCTCCTTAATTATCGAATTATACCGAACTTATCAGCCGGAAGATGTAAACGCTTACCTAGACTTTTATCACCCTAGAACAACCACTTGATTATGCTTTAAAATACTGTACATCTTACCACGGATCACAGTATTTTAAAAATAAATTTAGAAAGGGGTTGCTTTGCATGCCTGAAAAGTTTGATTTGGATGTACAGGCATTGGAAGGTGGCAGCGAGGACGTTGAGCCTCAAGTAACAAGTGCATTTCTGTGTACACCAGGATGTGGCGACACAGCCACATTGTGCACTAGTTGTTTCTTTGCATGTGCATAACAGGGTTACACAACTAGGAGAAGAAGAGAGTATTACCCTCTCTTCTTCTAACCTAATTTATGCTTATTGTTCCCAGTTTATGCACCCTTTAGACAAATTTACTATCAAGAAAGGATGGTATATATGGTAAAAATAAAAGAAAGAAGGCAAAACACTTCTAAAAAATCGTTGTTATATAGTACGCTTCCTTTTTTTATGGTACGTAGACCATTATTATCATTGGAAACATTTGAACAAATTAAAAGTGGCGATTCCTTCATAACATCCTTAAACGATTTGCTCAAAGATAAATACATTAGGGAAGCCATCGCTGTGGCGAGCCCAAGTTTACACAAATCACTTACTAGACTAAATGATAACACAGATGATAAAAAATCGAAACAAGTTGCTTCCAGTCTTTTAAAATATATTTCCCGGATGGCTTCACGCCCAACCCCGTTTGGCCTATTTGCTGGTGTCGCAGTAGGTGAGTTTTCAGAGGGTACAAGCATAGAAATGGAATCCCCTGTATATTTTCAAAAACGAACACGACCTGATATGGAATGGCTTCTTTCTATTATTCATCGTTTAGAACAACGCATTGATATCGTTAAACAGCTTCGAGTTACTAGGAATCATGCTGTTCAACATGCTGGCAATCGGCTAGAATTGAATATCCCGACTTTTGCGGGACAAGCCCAAAACCAAGAAGGTACGGAAAAAAACAAGATTTCTGTCAAGGCTACCTCAGCTGCTTTATTGGTACTCGAACAGTCTAAAAATCCTATAGGATTTGATAAGTTAATAAATAATTTACTCACTGAGTATAAAGGCGAGGCCGATGAAAGGATTATCGAAAAATTCTTATGGACATTATTTTCAAAAGAATTTTTAATTAGTGAGCTTCGTCCCCCATTAACAGTTTCCTCACCTTTAAGATATGTCATTATGCAACTGGAATCTATAAAAGGTGCAGATGAAGAGAAGCAGCTATTGAACAAAGTCCTTTCCTTTACTGAACAATATGACGCATGTTTATTAGGACAAGGCACTGACACCTTTTACCAAATGACAGATTATATGAAAAAGTATGGAGAGTCAAAATCAACTACCCAGGTTGATTTATCTCTTTCAAATGGAAAGATTGAATTAAATAATGCTATCGGTGAAGAAATTGCACGGGTTGGAGAAAAATTGTGGAAACTCTCCACCTCGGAAAAAGGATTCTCGCATTTAAGAGAATACCATCTCAATTTCCTTGAAAAATATGGAGATTCTTGTGATATACCAATTTTAGAATTATTGAATGAGGAAACAGGCCTCGGCGTTCCGCCATCTTATTTGGAATCTAAATCAAAAAAAGGTCCGATAAGCCCGCAAAAAGAACAGAAGTTGATTGAACGAGAGCGTATTCTCATGGAGAAGATAGAAGCCACCCTAATCAATCAGGAAATGGAGTTAGAATTAACGGATGATCTTATCGAACAACTTGCTGTTAAAGAAAAGGATACAAATGAAGCCCCTGATTCAATGGAGATTTTCGCAGAGATACTTGCCCCTTCCTCGGAAGCAGTAGATAATGGGAATTTTACTATTGTTGTTAACCCAAGTTCAGGTTCCTATGAGGCCGGACTATCCTTTGGACGTTTCTTGGATATGTTTGATGACAAAACCCAGAATGATGTGAAAAAGGTGAAAGAAAATCAGCAAAAATATCATCCGGATACAGTGTTTGCCGAGGCTACATATATCCCAAAGTATGGTAGAACAGCAAATGTAATGCTTACTCCTAGTTCCAGAGATTATGAGATTGCTATAGGTACCAATAATGCTAATGGAAAAATCCCTTTAACCTTAGATGATATATTTGTATCCGCAAATCAAGATAGATTGTATTTGAAATCCCGTTCACTCGGTAAAGAAATAGTGGTCACTGCTGGTCATATGTTAAATTTTAGTTCGTCACCCCACCTCTATCGGTTTATGCGCGAACTTACATTTGAAACTGTGAGCAGTTGGCAGCCTTTTGAATGGGGAACACTTGAGCAATTAACCTTTTTGCCACGATTACGATATAATCAAACAATTCTATCACCAGCAAAGTGGCACTTATATGCTGCTAATTTCACATCACATGAAATTCAAGACAATGAAAGATGGCGTGTCGAATTTAAACAATGGCGCGAAAAATGGGGTGTTCCCCAACATGTTTACATGGTTTTTGCGGACAATCGCATACTCCTAGATTTAGAAAAGTATGAATTTGTAGATGAAATAAAAAATGAAATTCTAACAAAAAAGGCTGTTACGCTGCATGAGATGTTACACACATTTGACGAAAGAGGAATTATAAATACTAAAAACCACTATGAAACAGAATGCGTTTTTCAGATTGAAAAAAATGATAGAAACATTATTCCAAACAGGGTATCGCCAGTAACAAAATCCTATTCTATTGAGGACAAAATGAAGCTTCCTGGCAGTGAATGGATTTTTATTAAACTATACGGTGGAAAAGATAGGCAAGATGAATTGATCTCAAACAAACTGTTTCAGTTTTCCGAAAAAATAATCCAAAGCGGTTATGCTACAAACTGGTTTTTTATGAGGTACAGGGATCCCGACCCACACATTCGTTTAAGGTTTAATGGTGATCCGAATAAATTAACGGAGAAGCTATTGCCATCTTTACATGAATGGGGTCATGGTTGTGTCAATGAAGGGCTTATTAAAAAAATGACCATTGATACCTATGAGCGTGAAGTGGAACGATATGGTGGACCAGCATTGATTTCTGAAGCCGAGAAGGTCTTTTATTTCGATAGTAAGGCCACGGTTCCTTTGATTTATTTGTTACGGTACGATAAAACAGAGTTTCCTAATTATATCCTTGCAGCTATTAGTGCAATAAATATCATGACCCAATTCAATCTGTCCTTTTCGGAACAATTGGACTTATTAAATCAATGGATTGATAAAGACAGTTATAGGAAAGATTTCCGGCCTTGGCGGCGTGAATTAATGAGTATTTTTACCACCAACGGAACCGGCCTTATTAAGAAACAAAATGGAAAAATGATAGTCCAAGCGTTTCAAAAACGAGCCGAAAGCCTTCAAAACTATAAAATGGAAATTGTTAAGCAAGGCAACAACGTTTGGAATGATTTTTCTAACATTATTTCAAGTACTATTCATATGCATTTTAACCGCCTTTTAGGCACCAATCGTGAACTTGAAAGGAAGTCTCTGGCATTTGCAAGACATACAATCTATAGCTTGGTGCAATATCAGAAACAGGGAAAGTAATAGCGGTTAGGTTTTATGCTTTTACCCAAGGGCAGGAGGAATTATTGTGAAGAACTTACTAACAGAGAAAAATGAGACTATAAGAAATTTGAGTTTGGAACTTACAAATAGATTGCGAGACCCTATCCAAGTAAAAAAAGTGGTGACAGCCTCTAACAATCTTTCAATGATTGGTGGGCACCCTTGGAATGATGTTACATTATCTGCTGGTTATCCAGCAACCATTCTTCTTTTTACCGAGTGGGATCGTTTATATCCAAATGATGGATGGGATTTAATTGCCCACAAACATCTATTGGCTCTACAGGAAGGTTTAAAAAAACATGGGTACCATAATAATATATCCATGTTTGGTGGGCTTTCCGGTATAGCATTTGCTGTACTATCTGCCTCTCGCTCCGGAACAAGATATACAAACTTTTTATCAAAGTTGAATGAACTTATGATCAATAAAGTTAATAGTCTCCTGAATGAGGTGACCCATTCCAACAAAAAGGGAGTATCCCCTGCCTGGTATGATGTGATTATGGGTATTACAGGTGTCGGTAGATATCTACTTGAATTAAAATCTGATATTAAGGCTAGATCAGCATTATCCAATATTCTAAGGCACTTTGTACAGTTAACACAGTCCATTAAGGTTCATGGATATACTGTACCCGGATGGTACATTCCTCAGGAAAATCAATTTACAGATTATGACAAGAGCAGATTTCCCAATGGATCTTTCAACTGTGGGTTATCCCATGGGATTCCAGGGCCCCTTGCATTAATGAGTATTGCACTGCAAAAAGGTGTTGAGGTAGAAGGTCAAAAAGAAGCAATACAATGTATTTCTAAATGGTTGATTGACCATGCATGGGAAGATGAACATGATCTACTTTGGCCGATGATGATTCCATTTGAAGAAGAAACCTTTCAAGAATCGAGAAAATTGGGTAAAACGAGGGATGCGTGGTGCTATGGAACCGCAGGCGTTTCAAGATCACTGTTTTTAGCTGGTCAATCACTCCAAGATGATCGGCTATGCAAATGGGGCGAAAGAGGATTTGATGCAATTTTTTCAAGGACAGATGAACAATGGGGATTAGATGGCCCTACCTTTTGTCATGGGTATTCGGGATTGTTGCAATTAACTATACGAATGTCCCAGAATTCTAACAAGGATCGTTTCATTGATTATACACAAATCGTACTTGATAGATTACTAAGAGAGTATGAACCTGAATCCGCCTTTGGCTTTAGAGACATGGAGGGCGACATTCCAATAAATAAAGCTGGTTTATTAGATGGAGTAGCTGGCATTGCCCTTTCTTTACTATCTGTAACTGCGGAGAAAGAACATACCTGGGATTACCCATTTCTCATTGCCTGAACCAATTTATCATTCAGGATGCGCGGTCTGCTGTATTTGTATATGAAAAACCCAAAATGGAGAGAAAACAAATGGACAATAAATTCAATCCGAATGGGTGGCGTCAATTTATTGATCTTATAAGGGCGACCCATCCATCAAAATTAAGGCTAATCATTGCCATTTCTATGAGTGTGGTCACAACCCTTGTTGGCCTAATAATTCCGTTATTCACCAAAAACCTAATTGATAATTTCTCAATTGATTCCTTTAAGCCGATTACAATTGTCTTATTGGCCTCTGCTTTTATTGTTAGAGCAATTGTAAGTGGTTTGTCTATTTATCTGCTAAACCATGTTGGCCAAGATGTTGTCGCCAAACTTAGAAATCGCTTGTGGAAAAAGTTTCTTATCTTGCCTGTTCCTTATTATGATAATCACAAAACCGGTGATATGATTAGTCGTATGATAAGTGACACAGGGGTTGTTAAGGGAATTATAACAAATCATTTAACAAACTTTTTCACTGGAATTGTTTCGGTTATTGGATCCGTTATCGTTTTATTTATTCTCGATTGGAAAATGACCTTAATTATGCTTACAGTTGCGTCATTGTCACTTTTCGCCCTTATTCCTTTGGGAAGGCAAATGTATAAAATATCAAAAAGTCGCCAGGACGAATTGGCTCAATTTACTGCATTAATAAGCCAAGTACTTTCGGAAATTCGCCTAGTCAAGGTTTCGAATGCAGAGTCAATGGAATATAACAATGGAAATAGAGGGATTACAAATCTATTTCAATTTGGCATACGTGAAGGTAAGATTCAAGCATTGATTTCCCCGTTAACCTCACTTATTAGTATGGTTCTTCTTGTTATCATTATTGGTTACGGGGGAATGCAGGTTTCTTCTGGAGCGTTGACGGCTGGTGAGCTTGCGGCATTTATTTTGTATCTTTTTCAAATTTTCATGCCAATGACGCAATTTACCTCGATGTTCACTCAACTACAAAAGGCCAAAGGAGCTACGGAAAGAATTATTTTGACACTTAATAATAATGAAAGGGATCTCAACAAAGGACAAGAGTTGCAGAATGTTATTGAGCCCATTGTAGTGGAAAATCTAACGTTTGCTTATGAAAACAATAAGACGGTATTAAATAACATCACATTTCGGGCTGAACCAGCAAAGATAACCGCAATTATTGGTCCCAGCGGTGGTGGGAAAACCACCCTTTTCTCACTTCTGGTTAGATATTATGAGCCATTAACAGGTGCAATAAAGCTTGGAAAAGAACCGATTGATAACTTTTCACTCCATTCGTGGAGACAGCATATTGGTTATGTTTCACAAGAAAGCCCGATTATTGATGGAACAATTCGGGATAATATTGTTTATGGTCTTGACAAGGAAATTGATGATATTGAATTAAGAAGGATTGCGGAAATGGCCTATGCCGATCAATTCATTAACAAATTTCCTAAAGGGTACGAAACACAAGTTGGAGAAAGAGGTATGAAATTATCGGGTGGACAGCGCCAAAGAATTGGCATTGCACGAGCTTTGTTGAGAAACCCCCAAATTTTAATGCTTGACGAAGCTACATCTAACCTTGATAGCAAATCTGAAATCTATGTGCAAAAAGCATTGGATAATCTTATGAACGGCAGAACAACACTAGTAATTGCTCACCGTCTTTCTACTGTGGTAGATGCTGACCAAATTATTTTTCTTGAGGACGGGGTTATCACTGGTAGGGGAACCCATGAAGAACTTTATCAAATGCACGATATGTACCGCGAATTTGCAATTCAACAGCTGCAGGTTGGAAATTCCAAATCTAGTCATGATGAACCCGTTAGAGCCTCACATTGAGTATTAATAAACAGTTTATATACAAATTTTGAAGGGGACAAAGCTTTTGAAAGCTATCCCCTTCTTTTTCGTTCAATTCTTGTCCCACTTAGGAGTTCATAATAAAATGTTCTTTTCTGGTGAGTAAGTCTCCAAATAAAATGAAAGTAAAATAAAATTTGAATGACAATAACAAAAAATATCCCTAAAAATTTCACATTATGATCCGTCTCCGTCCGCATAACTATATAAATTGGCAAATATGTCAATAGACCATAACCAAAATAAAGGGCCGCATTTCTAATCAAAATTTCCTTGAAACTTAGTTTGCTGGATTGCCCAGAAATTTTTAGACGAACAATGTACATGCCTATAGTTCTACCATTTGTAAGGAAAACAAGGATAATGAAATAGAGAAAATAAACACCGAAAAAGGTGATTGGAAAATATATGAAGCTTTCTAGCGTTTGACCAACAGTAAGATTAATCCATGAGATTACTGAATTCACTATAACCATATCAAGGAAAAATGCCAAAAACCGATGAACAAGTGACACTGGCTTTTCCCCTAAATCCACACCAATATCTAATTTCCCTTTGCTCGGAAATAAATAAAGAAAAATAGGGGCAATAAGAAAGCCTACTATTGCACCACCCGTGTTTAACATAAGATCATCTACATCAAACAGACGATAAGGACAATTGTACAGCCCATATAAACCTGTCCCCTGTGTGATTTCAAAAAACAAAGATACAGAAAATCCGATAATCGCTGAAACCCAAATCCTTTTATACTTAAAAAAGTATCTTACATATACACCCAACGGTAACAGCAGGATAAAATTAAATATAGCTTGGAGAAAAGCTCTCTCAGTCAATAAATGAAGGTAAGTAGACGGAACAGCCAAACTTACACTTGTTTCCTTCAAAATATCATGAATAAAAGTAAATGGAACAAAATTATAAAGGACAGTACCAGGTGCCTGTAAAGAACAGGTATCCCTTGTTGATGGAAAAGGTAAAATCACTAAATACAAGGCGGAGATACAATAATATAAAAATGAAAATGTAATAAACACACGAAACTTGTTAACGTAGCCGTGTTTTCGATAGTTAAATATCAAAAATGGAATAGTAAGGATCATAGCAACAAATAAAAAGGCTATAAAGGCCTTCTCAATTGAAAAAACATAAGTTTCCATTCCCATTTCCTCCTTACCTGTATATAATCTTTGAAGCCTACATTTCATCCGACATCAAAAGATAAAACGAGAAAACCGTTTTCTGATACGGCGTGCTCGTTACAAATATTTCTCCATGTTGTTTTTCCACAAGCTGCTTTGTAATACTTAAACCTAAACCATTTCCCTGCAAATGGTGACTACGAGAAGCTTCCCCGGTGTAGAGTCTTTCAAAAATGTAGGGTAGATCGACTTTTGAAATTCCTTGTCCGCAATCCCATACATCTACCCATACCTTTTCTGACTCTTTACACATTGCTATTCCAACCTCACCGCCTTCCTTGCCGTATCGGAGTGAATTGGAAATCAAATTATTTAAAATCCGTTCAATGCTATTAGGATCAGCCCATACATATACAGATTGATCTGGGATTTCAATTTTTGGTTCAATGCCAAGATTTGAAAAGTCTTGATAAAAACTAACAAGAATCTCCTGCAATCTCACAGTTAAATTGACTTTTTGAAACGTAATCCTAGTGTCACCCGTTTCCAACTTAGCCAGTGTAAAAAAATCCTGAATGAGTTTTGTTAACCGTTGTGCCTTTTGAAATGAAATACTTAAATACTCCTGCCGCGTATCTTCACAGAGAGAATCATCCTCTTTCAGTACCTCAATGTATCCCAAGAGTGATGTTAATGGTGTTCTAAGGTCATGGGCAATATGCGTCATTATCTGTTTATGTACATTTTCTAAATGGTTAGTCCGTTCATTGTTGGCATCAATTTGATCAATAAGATTGTTTAATGCCCTTCCAAGTTGAATCAGTTCCTGTTCCTTGGTTCTAAGTCGAAAGTATGCATTTATTTGATCTTTCTGCATAATTTGTTTTAATGTGTAATTGATTTTACGAACTTGCTGTGTGTAATGATAATGCCGAACAATAATAAAAACGCATATAATTGCAAGTACCACAGAGACAATCCATCCCATTATCATTTCGTATCATTACTACCTAATCGGTAGCCAATTCCCCAAACAGTTTGAATATATTTGGGATTTGAAGGGTCTTTTTCAATTTTTTTACGTAATCTACGAATGTGAACCATAACAGTGTTTTCATCCACATCAGAGGAAAAAGGTTCCTCCCATACCCGTTCAAAAAGCTGTGATTTCGTGAAGACACGATGAGGCTCAGACATTAGGCTTTTAAGTACAGCGAATTCCTTAGCTGTTAACGATTTAGTCAACCCTTCTACTTTTACCTCAAATGTATGCAAATCTAATTCCAAACCGTGGTACTGTAACAAGGAAGATGTACCCTCTTCACCTGTTGGCTGATAATATAAATACCGACGTAGTTGGGCTTTCACACGTGCAATAAGCTCACCAATTAAAAAGGGTTTGGTAAGATAGTCATCGGCACCTAGACCAAGTCCCACTACTTTATCTGTTTCTTCATCTTTAGCAGACAAAATAAGTACTGGAATTTGTTGCTTGCTTCGAACTCTTCGTAGTATTTCAAAACCATCAATGCCTGGAAGCATTAAATCCAAAATAATTAGCGCATAATTGCGATGGGTAAAATAAGTATAGGCATCGTCACCATTCCCAACTGCATCGACATGGAAACCTTCCTTTTCAAGTTCACGTGTTACCAATCGTCTTATTTCTTCATCATCTTCTACGATTAAAAGGTTAACCACCTCCATCAATATTCACCTCGCCTAAAGTTTTTACATTATTCTTTTCTATATCTTCCATTCTGTATTCCATAGGAAAAGTTTATCTGTCTACAACATCCATTTTTATATAGTGATGATATCCCAATAAGCCACTAAAAACAATCATTATCACTGAAACATAAACGCCTGGAATCCATGGGGAGATATTCGATAGGTTTTGGGGATAATGAGAAAAAAGATATGGTAATAACCACGGATCCAATGTGATATATTTCGGTATGGTGCCAAAAAGAGCACTTATAAATAGGACAAATAAACTTACCCCCAAACATAAGGCATATTTTCTTAACCAAATACCTATCATTGCTGAAATTGGACTTAATGCACCGAAAAAGAGGATTACCTCGATTGACAGCACCAATTGATGTATCAAAATAGAGAATGATAATGGTTGCGCCAATAATAATAAACCTGTAGCCAAATCAATCCCGAATGATGCAAGTAATATTAGTGCAATAATTAGAAATGAGGTTATTAATTTTGCGAAATACCACTGGCCACGACTGAATGGATAAGCAAACAAATTACTAACACCCTTTTCCTCATAATCGCGGACAAAAAGATAACCTGTTAAAAAGGTAAAAAAAGCAGGATGAATCCATAAATTCATATATTGCGCGTTTAAAAATTCATTCCAGTTTAGGCGTTGCGTACTTCCTTGTAAAAAACTCCAAAACAAATGAACTGTCAATAAAGCAATAATAGCCCATAATATTTTAGAACGTTTAAATTTATATAATTCCATATATATCTGGGTTAGCATTACCTCAACCTCCACCATTAACTGGATAAAATAACCGGCTCCGTCACTACCTGTTACCTATTAATTCAACAATATAATTCTCAAGGGATCCCTTTGAAACACTTAATTCGCTAACGTTTACATCATTTGTTACAAGCGTACGGGTGATATCCGCCGCATGATCTAATTGTTCATAAATTTGAATGATTCCATCCCTTGGAACTTTAAAATCTGTAATTTGCAAGCCTTGTTCTAATAAAAAAGAGGCTTTTTTATCATCATCCACCCTAAGATAAAGAAATTGGCGTGTTTTCTCTACTAATTCCCTATGTTCCATTACACTAAGCAACTTTCCCCGACTAAGAACTCCAATATGAGTTGCGATGTGTTGTAGATCATCTACTGAATGACTAGTCAGCACAATTGTGATATTTTTAGTATTGGCTAGTTGCTGAAATAAACTGCGAACAGTTTTAATTTCCACCGGGTCGAGACCATTCATTGGTTCATCTAACAAAAGTAGTTCCGGTCTATGAAGTAAAGCACGTGCAATACCCAACCTTTGCTTCATACCTAGGGATAGAGCTGAATATCGGGTATCCCTCCTATTATCCATATCAACCATTTTAATTGACTCGGAAACTCTATTTTTTTCAAGAATACCCATTAGCCGTCGATGTAACTCAAGATTTTCATACACAGTTAAATTTGGAGCAAACCCTAATTCTTCCCCCATAAATCCAATTCGTTCAAACAAGTAATACGTTTTTCTCGGGGACAGTTCCCCGAAAAGTTTAATTTCACCCGAAGTTGGTGAAACTGTCTCCATGATCATCTTTAAAATAGTCGATTTCCCTGAACCACCTCTTCCAAACAATCCATAAATTTGTCCACGTTCAACATTCAAGTTGACACGGTCAACCACTGTATTCGTTCGGTAAATTTTTGTTAAGTTCTTTGTTTGAAGCATATGGTCATGCTCTCCCTGTTCATTTTTGTTAAGTAATTCAAACACGATACACTAAGTCCTTACATGTTATTTTACTTCCCTACGTTGAAACCACTGAACGCTGGCTAACCCAATTATCACACATAAAATAACCGCAACAAGCAGTACTAGCCAAAAAGTAATAATAGAAAAGCTACTAGGAAGATTTTCTGTTACCAAACCATGTGCAATATAGGTAAGTCTCATTGGCCATGACCATGGAACATACGTCCAGACTCCACCACCTACAGTAGTCCCCCCAATAATCGATGCTATTAGAATACCAATGGCTCCAAATCCAGTAGATATTGCCCAACCAAATGATTCAGCAAGCCATAAGGAAACGAATAGCAGTGGAAGTCCCGCAATCCAACCTACGCCTATGGCAAAAATGAATTCTTGTAGGGGAAATCCATGTGGAATCCCCAGAATTTGGCCCGATGAATACATCATAACAATTAGTATAAGTGTACTGAAAAAGGTTTGCATGACTAAAACCAAAAGTTTTGATCCATATAGAATTCCAGGGGCCCTATCTCTTACACGTAGACCACGCCATTTACCCGAGGAATTCTCAATATTTGCAGCTAATCCGGAAATAAGACCCCAGCCAAAAGGAATCCATACCCCCGACCAAACCTGTCCAGTGATATTAAAAATTTTAATCCATGTATTAGAGTCCACTGGCTCAAGGGAGGCATAGTAGGTTGAAATAAGCACTACCAAGATGGGAGGAATTATAACTAGCCATAGTATTGGAGTTCGTTTGTATTTTAACCATTCCGAGTGAACCGCCTTAATCATCTACCGTACCTCCCTACGCTTAAACCAAAACGCCCCTATCGCTAATAGGACAGCAGAGCCAACAATACTGAGGACAATCGCATTTGGAATAACACTTAAATCCCAAAATGGGCTGTTTTTTTCTAAGGGTAATCCATTTGCATGGAAACCTAAAATTGGTTCTAGTGTGCGTATTGGCCATCCCCAGGGATTAACCAACCAGAAGGACATTTCTGCCATTACTACCCCGGATACCAAGCCAACCAATCCAATACAAACAGTTATTCCATATCCAAAAACATTGGCAATCAATAACATAATGGCGAGTTGTGCTAATGCCGTCAACCAAGCAACAATAAATCCAGATAGCACTTCTTGCCATGGGAAGGTTCCAGATACCTGCCAGAAGTTCAACAAACATACAAACAGGACAAAAAGTACACTAGCAATGAAAGTTTGTGCAGCTAATACAGCATATTTTGCCAGATATAATTTCCCAGGATTAACCGAATAAGCACGCAATACCTTCCAAGCCCCCGAACGCCTTTCATACGAAACAGATTCAGCCACAAGCAATGTAACTCCAAATGGGATCCCTAGAACCGACCACCAATTAAAGACGTTCATCCACGTATGATCCCATGTCGCACTTGATGGACTTATCATATTAAATATAGACTGTGCCAGTGCCAAAAGGAATGGTCCGCCTATAATGAACCATATTGACAATGCCCTGCGGTATTTCATCCATTCAGATTGAATAAGTGCCATCATACATACATCCCCCCCTGAGGACTTTGAACATATCGTAAGAAAATATCCTCAAGATCTTCTCCATCCTTACCTTCATTCATCAACGCTTCAAGTGATCCTTGGTAGCGAAGTTGCCCCTGACTGATAATGCCGACATCCTTTACAATCTGTGATACCTCCCCAAGTATATGGCTAGACAAAATTACTGTTATGCCTTGTTCTGCAAAAGAACGAATCAAAGAACGCATTTCACGGATGCCCATTGGATCAAGGCCATTTGTTGGCTCATCCAGAATAAGAAGTTTTGGGTGATTCAGTAAAGCAATCGCTATACCCAATCTTTGTTTCATTCCAAGTGAGTACTGCGAAGACCTTTTTTTACGACTAACATCTTGAAGACCAACGATCTCAAGCACTTCATTAATTCGTCGCTTTGGCAATCCAAGCAAGCGACGGTGGACTTCAAGGTTTTCCCGACCAGTTAAATGGCCATAGAGTGCAGGATTTTCAATTAGTGTTCCAATTTTGGATAAGCTCTTTCGTTGCCAGGACTCTTCAAAAAGGTTAATTTTTCCGGAGGTTGGATGCAGAAGACCTACAAGCATTTTTAAAAGTGTAGTTTTACCAGCACCGTTTGGCCCAAGTAATCCATATACTCTCCCTTCTAAAACCTCTATATCCAGAGCTTTTACTGCTTCCTGTTCACGAAAACGCTTAGTAAGCTTGCTCGTCTCGACTATTGTCTTCATTTTCATTTCAATTTCTCCTGTCATTTTAAAGTATTAAATCTGAATTAATTTCATTTTACAAAGCATTTCTTAAATCATGTTGAAGAATTCCTTACAAAAACCTTACAGATGACAAGGCAGAACTAAAAGACCTGAAAAAGGTTCCAACTCAAGACCTACTTTACGATACCAGGATTTATGGAGAAGACATAAAAACAACTAGACCAAAAATTGATCTGGTTAAAATGGAATTACTAATATCCTAATAATAATTTTTTACAATGCCTTTCTCTTTAGAACAATTTATTTAGTAAAAGTGCAGCTCGATGGCTAATCCCTTTACGGCTATGTTTCGATTTGACAACGCTAATACCCTTATTTGTGATTGAATTTACTAATTTGTTGGTCCACGTTCCACAAGCACTAACAAGACCCACAAGCAAATGGTTATATATAGAATCCCAATTTTGCTCGGAATTCGAAGATAGAACAATCGTCGACAATGGACGATATTCACGTTCCACCTCAATAATATTAAAACGATTACCATTCATCATAAATATTTCAGCAATTACGTAACCCCTTTTGGTAATACCGTCGCTTAACTTTGTATATTTTCTCTCCCCAAGACCTTCTGGCAATACATCTGTAAATGCCCGAATTGCCCTTACCTCCGGATGTTGCTCCAATACCTTTAAGACATTGATAAAATCCTTCAACTCCCCTTGCGCCTTAATTTCATGCAGCATTTGATGCCCCAACCCTTTCGCCAGTTGTTGGCCACCACTATCTGCCGTAGAACGAATGAAATCATCTTCACCATAGTATCTTTTTGTATTCTCATCCTCTTCCGTTCGTTGTTTTAAAGATCCTCGTTTTATTCGTTTGACCTTTGGGACAGAAGTATATTCATGCCCTAATTGATTCATCTGTACTAAATCAAAATCCTCAGTAGCTCCATCTAATTGTTCATCTAATGTAAATCCTTCTTCGTCACCGTTTTTATTTAAGGAACGATATGTATGTTTCTTTGCTTCTTTCGACCTTTCTTTATCCTGTATGTCAGGGTGCGAAATGGAGATATTTTCATAAGGAATATGTTTATTTTTCACATTAACAATCTGTAAAACGGTCCATGTATTATTTTTCTCCTTTACACGTGCTGTGATAGTAATGGGCTGTGTAAAACTCCATTCAAACCTCAATGTCTGTTCTTGCAACCATGTGAATGCCAAGCTTTCATAAACCTGTCGCAAATCACGATTGGTTAATAACCAAACCAATTGGTAAATAAACGGTGTTTTTGTGTATTTTAACTCATACAGTGATGAAAAGCTTAGATGAATTTTATTCGGTTCGTATGTTTCCGTGAAGAACTGCGGAAATGAATTGGATTCAAACAAGCGATATAAAAGAAATCCATTTGGTGCTAATATACTGCGTAACACTTCAATGACTGGTAAAATGACATTCCTATCGCCAAAAGGAAATATGAAACTGCGTGAGGTTGTAGAATCGTTACTTCCCTGGATCTTCCAAGGCCTCTCGTAATATTTGGGGCTGTTAGGATAAATAGTAATGTCTATTTCCTGTGCCCCTTGTGGTGGCTGACTTGTGGTGATCACACCATCACTATAATAATGCTGGATAGCCAAACAAGGTAATGTACCCCAATCCAGTAATATTTTCTTTGTACCTTCCTTTGCACGAAAGTACGCATACAGCATTATTTTATTATCATAACGAAAAGGATCACCAACCCAAATTAGCCTTGCCTTTTCTCCTTTCCCAAATGGCCATTTAATTTTAACTTGTTGAACGCTCATAATTATCCACTTCCTGTTTCATGTGTATATACGCCTCTAAATGCGGTTTTACTTCATGAAAATGATGAGATTTAACAGCACCTATACGCTGGACTTTCCACAATACAATCGGTTCTTTCTCTTGCAGAATCCGGTCTATGATTTTACAACAACGTCGAATTTGAAATTGCGGAACGGTTTCTTTGATTTCGTTTAAAAGCTTTTTAGTATTTGGCAGTTTGTCAAGATGTTTCTCTATGTTAGATAAAATCCCTAACCGTTTACCGATAAGAGAATTTGTGATCCTGACAGGCTTTTCCAACATCGTCAACTCGTTATATAGCTGTTTTATTTTTGCAGAATACTCATCATCCCTTGCAGACCAATCAACAATCGTATTAGTAACTGTCTGTCCACGTTTTTTCGGAAGGTGTTTGAATAACCATTCCCTATCATGACGATACAAGTAAATATATTCCCTTTTAAAACGTTCCCTTATTTGTGTTCTTGAATCATTAGGGTATTGTTGTATCCCTACCAGCAGTTGTTGCCGGCATTGCTGTAACATTGGATGATTCCCTTTACTTTCAGTATTATCTTTTTGTCCATTCTCGGATAAATATTTTTTCACTGTCTTAGAATCCACACCAAGCATTTCAGCCATTGCTCGTATGCTTAGATTCCTATTATTTGCTAGAGCATGTAATCTGGCCTTCCACACATCCCCAAAAGCTTTTAACCGACCTATACGATACTTATCCTCTCTCGATTGATCAGGACCCTTTCTGGCATAGATAAAACCGCAGGTACACTCGAACGTACCAATAGGGGCTGTTGATTTATAATCCCTTGTAATATTTACATGATGGATCACCAGTTGCTTATAATGATCAGCGGTCTTATTTAAGCATGGCCAAGGACCTTCACCAAATGGACCTACATCCTCTTTAACATGTAAAAGCTCTTGTACATTTTTGCCCAAAAAGTATATTAGGAATAGATGACGCAAAGGGTGCACATGGCGCTTGTTATTACGGGTCAATACTTTTAACCAATTATATTCATTTTCCTCATTCAAACCCGACTCGTATTTTACTAGGAATCCTTTAGGGAATTTTGTTCGAAAAGCTTCAAATAATTTCTTTTGTCTTATTTGATTTGATGTGGTAATTAAATTGTTTTCTCTAAGAAGCAATCGGTATCTTTTAAAGACATCTTCACGTGAAATTGCCTCAATATCAACATTTAATAGTTGATATGCCATTATTGCCAGCCTTACCTGAATATCAAAATGATCTGGAGACTTCACTTCTTGTAGAGTAGAAAGATCCATTCTTTTTGCCTCAAAACGAATAAACTTGATACGGCTTTGCTCGTTAAAGTGATCCGGGTATTTTCTTAGTTGTAAATAATGGTGTGCGCACAGGTCTATACCTTGTAATTGGTGTTCCCGATGTATGTATGGTTCCCCGTATTTATCGATATCTGCCCGGGCACATTGTGGACAGTAATGTAATCCATCTTTCTTGCAAATACCTCCTGCCACTATACCCAGCCTTGTATAAAGACCTTTTCCATCACCCTGAACGTCATGCATAATCTCTTGTTGTCGCTGTTTAGAAAGGAACGGGGCGTAAAACGGATAAATGGTATGTTTTGCTAATAAATTCATTACCGAAAACTGATTTCCCATCTGTCGGGTCAAAGCATGAAAATGGCTGCCAATCTCTACACTCGGTATTACAGAGCGATTTTGAAATACTTCTTCCAACGTATCTTTGTAATCAATATTTCCACTGTAAAAGTGATAACGGGCAATTGCAGAATAGATCAACTCATCTGGGTATGGATCCGTAAAAAATGACAGCATTTGATTTCCTCCTAATAAAACTCTTCCAAAGGATTTTTTATGTAACCATTTGCCTTTAATAATTCATGGGGATGTTGCTTTTTGCCCATTGCTTGCTTTCTTAGCATTAGTAATGGTAATACATCCGCGTTTTTCATTTTAGGCTTAGCTTTTTGTTCCTTCTTTTGTTCATTTAGTTCAATCGCTTGTTGAATCACATCTGATTTAAGCTTATGAAAGTTGGTATCAAGAGGATTTCCATCAACTATTTTTTGTACTACTTTTTTAATGTCATTCACTTTTAAACTATCAAAAATACCAAGAGCTGATACCTCAACACTTAAGTTTTCGATTGTATCTTGGCGCTTATACTGGATTGTATTTTGTCGTTCCCTAAACGCTTCTTGAATACGCCCTGTTATTTCTGTATTTCGCTTATGATGCAACATTACCTCATCCAAATTGATCATGATATCTTCATATTTCATCATGTCAGCAACATTGTTAGTGCGGATTGCTGTCATCATTGGTTGAATTGTTTGCATATCTTCTTTGGCAGTCTTTTTCAACACATTTGGTGTAATAATTTCATTTGAGTTATCCTCATCAAATAATGCTCGTTCCTGTGCTAAAATAAATAGATTTATAGCAACAGCAGTAATCCCTTGGCACTCATAATAAAATGCCTTTTTCGTTTCCTCTGTAAGTTCTGAATGGGATTTTAAGCACTGTAATTCCCAAAGTGTTTCCAGGAAGAATTCCCATTCTTCACTTTCCTCCTCCATTCGATCCCAAATAATTGCTCCATCACTTGCAGCCCGTCTTGCTTGCCTAAAATTTCCTTTGAATAGTTTTTGTGCTTTTGAAGTGCCGATCAAGACCGTCGGAATACCAACTGTATTAGATAGCGTTACAAAAAAGTTCAGCATTTCTTCCTGATCATTTTTAGAATGGAGTAAGTGCTGGATTTCATCAATAACAAGAACACCAATACCATACATACTTGCCAGAGACGTCATATGCAACAACATGGTCGATGTCACTCGGTTTAAGTAACCGAACTTTTCCAAATATCTTGTTCCCAGCAAGTCATCAATCGCTTTAAAGAAGCTTTTACACAGGGTGGAAAGGCTGCCGTCATAAGGGCAATCAATTTTGAGCCATATAATTTGAGTTCGATTGAATGGTTGTCCTTTATATTCCTCATGTTTGATCACTTGTGGATACATAAGCAACAAACGTTCCATTGCGGTTGTTTTACCAATTCCGGAAATGCCGATAATAGATAAGCTGTCTGCGGTTGAGCGAATATAATTTAGCCGCTCATCAATATACTTATGTGACATATCAGCTTCCTCACGCAATTCATGTAATACACGAACACGCTCTAAGAAAGTTGTATCTAATGGGTTTCGTGCTAAGTATCCTCTGCGGATCAATGTAGACAATCGGCGTTCTACCTCAAAGTGAATCGGTAAAGGTTGAATAAAGTTCCTCACACGTTTTAGCACATGATAACGAATGTTCGTTTCACTTAACTTATCTTGGTCACTAATTCGTGGAGTCACCATAAATCTTTCCAGCACATCATCCTCGCTGAAAATAGGTGGAAGGGCTTCGATGAAGGGATTATTGGTATATTCACTTAAAGACTGTTCTTTATAAACGCCTTTCTCAAATTCCCCTTTTAGGATAACCATATCATTTGTTTTTCCCAAATTCCTCATCTCGCTTTTTCTTTAATTTTTGCATAAGACGTGAGGGTGATTTTTTCTGTGGTGAATTATTATCCACCGCCTCTTTTACAGGAAAGTTTACTACATCTCCTTGTGTATCTCGCGGCTTATTAACTAAATTAAATCTTTCACTCTCACGATTTATTTCTTTTTCAACTTGTCTGTTTGATCTTATATCCCGCAATTTCTCAGCTTTATTTAGTGGCTTGTCCGCATATTGCTTTTTATCTTTCATAGCCTCTCCAACTATATTCTCAATAGCTAGATCCGCATTAATTGTATTTTCTCTTTGGTTAGCGTATTCCTCTACTCTTGCTTCTTGAAGTAAATCCTGATAGAATTCAAATTCCTCTAATGTATCATTTTTATATTGAACACTAGAATCTAATAAGTAACACACATCGAAATTCCTTCCGTCAGAATGGGGTATATAGATTTGACTTATATCACGTGGGTCAAATACTATATCAATACTTGTATTTTTTAATTTTACATACCATTGTTCATTAATCCCTTTTTCAGATCCATAGAATAGACTTTTAAATTTTAAACCTGCCCGTGTTATTCGTGCTTTTCCTTTTGGTAATAGATTTAATCTAAATATGCTTCTATCTGTGACAGTTTGCAGGCGTCCCTTTTTATTTTCAACACCCCAATTCCACAAATTAATAGGTGTAGCTGTTATCCCACTTGTTATCATTCCTTTTTCAAGTGGATATTTTTCAATTATCTTTTGATTATGCTGTAAAACCAAATGAATAATGATTTTCTTAAACTCTTTTAAATTTAAGCTAGCATCCAAACGATAATCCCTGTCCCCGCGTTCGCGGAATTCTTTTTGAATAGCTCCCGGCGTCTTACGCTTAATCTTGCCATTAATTGTACGGAATTGACGTTCAATAATACCTTTTAAATCGCCGCGATATGGCGATGTATTCTCAATTTTGATATTTAAATTGTTGATCATGTTTTCTACCGAGTATCCTTCAAACTCACCTCGATCAGCAATAATAATTTCTGGTAAATGCTTAGCCGGCCATTGATTTTCATCAATGTTAATACCGAATTGATAACAGTATTCAACCTTATTGGTCACCATATTATCTAGCGCCATCATTGCACCAATCCACGAGGGACCTTCAAGTCCTACATAAATACCGGTAATCATCCGTGAATAAACGTCAATAACACCGTAAACAATCGGGCGTCCAATAATTAAAGACCTATCAAATGAACTAACCAAATAGATGTCTGCAATCGTTGCATCTATTTGAAAGCGAGTTCCCGGTCCATCTGTTTCTAAAGTGGAATTACTTAAGATCGGGCGATGCTTTAAGTCAAATTCTTTAGCGCTATGACGCAAGGTAATATTTTGTTGCGGATCTTCGTATTTCTTAAACCAATAATAAAACTGATTATAAGTAGGTGTTCTTGTAGCATCCCACACCTTGTATTTCACCATATTATCCTCGTAATATTGATCCGAATAAAATTCCCTTAGGAGGTAATCATATGTCTCTGCCAATGTAATCTGCTTTTTGTTTTGATAGTATTTCTTTATAACATGTGCAAATTGTTTTTTGACCTCTTCAGTAATGTTGATGCCTTGCTGACTGTCATTAGATAAAACATATTTTCTTGGTCTACCTACCTTAGTTCCTATGAGATCTCTTTCCTTCCCTTTACCCCCTGAATACATATAGTCAGGCAGAAGGGAATTCTTATTTAAACCACGTTGCCAAAAACGTGTAAAAGCACGTTTTACTTTTAATTTACTTATTTCATTTACCGAGGAAATTTCAAGAAATATTGCTTCACGCGTTTTTCTTTCTAATAACCTTTCTTTGGAAGTCTCCCATGCTTCTGAGATAATCCGCCAATTTTCATCACGTTTGGAAAGCTGTTTTGGTGTTAAATCACTGTCTGAATAACTTTTAGCATAGGGATCAGGAATAGCCAACAGAACTTCAGCTTGTATCTCAGCTTCGAGGGTGGAAAGATTCATTTTTTTTGGCATTGTAGTATCACCATGGAGATCAACATAATAAGCAAAAGGATCATCAATCTCTATCACCCGTAAACGATTCTTACCTTGCTTGTTGACGTTTTCATACACTTGGTTGTAAAAAATCATATGACCTTCACCTTCTCCGAAAAATCTTTCCTGACTGTCTTAACTGGAATAATTTTATTAACATTGATTTCATCAAACAATGATATTTCGATGGCCTTAGAAATGACTAGATGCTTGAATAGTGTAAGGCCACTGCCGGCTACTAACCCATAATTATTTTCTAACTGACGTGCAATTTCTTTTATAGGATATTTTTCGATTAACAGCTTACTAATCAGATAAATACTATAATCTTCTAACCCAGATGGCCTTATATCTTGAAAACCATCGATATAACTCAAGTCAGAATAACCGTGAACAAATGCTATATTTGTGGCCATTGTTTTATCAACTTCATTTTCTGTTACGATGCCCCAGTCAACCCCTTGCCGTTCCCAATAAATACGCTCAATTTCAAATTTCTGTAGCACGTTTTTATCGGCCAAATCATTTTTATACTTAAGCGTTCGTGCTACATCAGTGTTTTGATTGTCGTTAATTGTAACAATAAAATCAGTTGTCATGACAACAGGTTCTTGAGTTTTGGGATTTCTAGGATGTTTAATTCCCAGTTCATCGGCAATTAATAATGTCTCTTCAATCGGGAGGAGTGGATACTGCTCACGAATGTCAATAACTGAGTCGGAATACTCTAAAAGGTAAAAGTAGTTTCGTTCTAAATCCGAAAGAAATTCATATTGTCTTGGAATTTTAATTCCCTTTAATCGGGTAGAACGCCCAAGAGAAGATACATCCTGAATATTCAACCAAGGTTTATAATCTATTCCTATACCTTGTCCATGACCGTCCTTTAGCTTTTTATCAATTGATTGCGAGCGCTTTCGTTTGGCCAAATCATATACCCCCTTGTCTGCTTATTGACAACAAATTGCAATATGTAAAAATTTCAAACCGGAAAGCATCATTTTGTATTCTTCACTTTGTTCTTCATTAGCTGCCTTTTAATCAAATAACTATAATTTTTCTTTCAATTTATTTAGCAAGAATTCAGAGATCAACCCCATGCTTTCAATTGCAGCCTTAGCTTCTGTATCAGTAATCGTAGGTAAAAAAGGTCGTCCATGCCCCGTCCCCTGCTTATTTCGCAGATTATTTATAGAACACCCTAGCTCGTACATGCTCTTTTCAAAACGGGACGTTACCTCGTTATCGCCTTTGAATTCTGGGGTAGACAACCCTAAAAGGTGAAAGGCAAGTCCTAATAAGGTTGGAAAATTACTTTGCTGATACTTACCTAACAATCTTGTTATAACATGTGCAGCAACAGCCTCTAATAAGTCTTTACTAGTTCCCGTTAACAATGCTGCATCTGAAGCACCTTTTTTGGCACGACGAATATAACCTTTTAAAGCTTCTTCCATTTCTAAATCAGATAGGTTATCCAATACAACCGGAGTGACCGTTCCATCACTTGATAATACAACCCCTTCAGCTTTTAGCGAGCTTTGAAGATTCCGAATAGATTCATTGCCTACAAAATTCGGTGAATATTCCCGAAATCCTCCATGTCCCCTGATTAAAGAAAGAAGGGAACTAACAAAAATTTCTCCGGCCTCTTGATCGTACTCCAAAGCCCAGTTCAAAACAGCATTTACTCTTTTTGCTTTACCAACATTAGCATTTTGACCATTTAACTTCGGATCACCTTTATCCATTTTGTTGCGAAGGATAATGTTATCAAGGTCTGCATGACTTGGTTTACGAGTTACAACTAAAGCATCGTCTACTACTTGTGAAATCGCAACAGCAATTTCATCATTTAAAGGTAATTTCTTCATATACATTTGCCTTCCCTTTTTAGAAATATTATGGGATACACCTTAATTCCAGTGATCATTCCTAAAGCCAAATTTAAATTGATAATAGGGAACAATTTAGCCTTGCTTAAAATCCATGCTAATTTATCTGAATAAAAAAACAATCCCCTACGAACATATTATCGTAAAGGATTATTTTTATCAAACTTTATTATAAATTATCGATCTTCATTTAAAATTATCAATCTTTATTATAAATGATCAAACTTTATTTCAAAGCCACAAAACTTTATTTCAAAGCAACAATATCACTCAACAGTCACCGACTTCGCCAAATTCCTCGGTTTATCCACATCACAATCCCGATGCAATGCCGCATAATAAGCCAACAGCTGCATTGGCACAACACTAACAAGCGGGGTCAACAGCTCATGCACATGTGGCAAAATAAACGCATCCTCATCCTGCTCGAGGCCTTTCATGCTGATCACCATTGCATTTGCACCTCGTGCTTCAACTTCTTGCACGTTTCCGCGGATAGCATAATTTACGTTTGCTTGCGTTGCTAGTGCGATAACCGGTGTTCCATCTTCAATTAAGGCAATGGTTCCGTGCTTCAATTCTCCCCCAGCAAACCCTTCTGCCTGGATATAAGAGATTTCCTTTAACTTCAAAGCGCCTTCTACACAAACATTGTAGTCTGCACTGCGACCGATGAAAAAGGCATTGCGTGTTGTTGATAAATAATCCTTTGCCAAACCCTCAATTTCTTTCTTCTGATCTGTTAAAATCTCCATCGCATTTGCAACAATCGCAAGCTCTTGTAGTGGATCAAAATCCAACTCATGACCTTTTGCCTGCGCTGTATCTACAGCAAGAATGGCGAGCACGGCGATTTGTGCTGTATATGCTTTTGTTGATGCTACTGCGATCTCTGGACCTGCATATAGATTTAATGTGTAATCTGCTTCACGAGAAAGGGTGGATCCCGGCACATTAGTAATGGTTAATGCCGGATGTCCCATTTCTTTAATTTTTACTAATACGGCACGGCTATCAGCAGTTTCTCCACTTTGTGAGATGAACACAAATAATGGCTTTTCTGACAGAAGTGGTATATTATAAGAAAACTCACTGGCTACATGAGCTTCCACTGGGATATTCGCTAACTTTTCAATGAGTTCTTTTCCAACCAAACCAGCATGATAGCTTGTGCCTGCAGCAATAATGTAGACACGATCTGTTTTCTGCATGGCACTGCGAATGTCGGCATCAAGCTTCAGCTCATTGTTTTCATTTTGGTATTCGTTAATAATTTTACGCATAACGAATGGCTGCTCATCAATTTCCTTTAGCATAAAGTGTGGATATGTTCCTTTTTCCATATCACTTACGTCAATTTGTGCAGTAAATGGGCTGCGATTAACAACCGTACCATTAAGCTTCTGTACTTCCACAAAATTACGGTTGACAAGCACAATTTCCTGATCGAAAATTTCCAGATATTGATTTGTCGCTTTCAACGTTGCCATTGCATCACTTGCAACCACATTAAAGCCATCGCCTAAACCTACTAATAGCGGGCTCTTGTTTTTGGATACATACAACGTATCTTGGTCTTGATTATCAATTAAAGCAATTGCGTAAGAGCCTTTTAACAGACGCATAACCTGACGAAAGGTCTCGGCAGTATCCAAATAGTTATCATAGAGCTTTTCAATTAGCTGAACGACCACTTCTGTATCTGTCTCACTGAAAAAATCCACATCATTCAGGTATTCTTTTTTCAGCTCTTGATAGTTTTCAATAACCCCATTATGAACAAGTGTAAATCTGCCAGACACACTTTGATGTGGATGTGCATTCTCTTCACTTGGTATACCATGTGTCGCCCAGCGTGTATGACCGATTCCCATCGTTGCATGGATAGAGCTATCCACACACTCACTTAATGCTGCAATACGTCCTTTTACTTTAAAAAGATTCACGCTATTATCATTCAGCACTGCTATACCAGCTGAATCATAGCCGCGATATTCTAATTTTTCCAGTCCATTTAATAAAATTTCCTTTGTATCGTTCTGTCCGATATATCCTACGATTCCGCACATATCGTTACTCCTCCTTATATAAAGGGGCAGACAAACGACAGCAGAAATCGGATGTCAGAAATCAGAAGTCAGAGTATCTGATTTCTAACTTCTTGCTTCCGGATTCTGTTTGGGGCGTTTACTGCCCCTTTCTCGTGATTGTTAGTAGACATCTCTCTTTACCCTTTGTGCAATAAGTCGCCTTATTGTTTTCGGAATAAAGCATGTCGATTGAGATGTACAATCGGGAGGAATCCGCCGAATTACTCGATTAGCCTCCACCTCGTCAACTATTTTCTTCGCCGATCAGAAAATAGTTCTGGCGCTTTTATTACTCTTTTACATCGATGCTCCTTTCTATTCTTGAATAAAATATCGACCCTATCTAAAAACGGGTACAGTATATTTTAACCGATAATGAATTAATTGGTCAATATATTTTTCGGATCTGATGTTATTTAGCTTATGCTTACAATTTATAATAAGTGAAAATTATAAAATCTGATTTTACTTATTATACAGTTTAAGTAGGGACTAAATGATCTATATTACTATAAATTTAGACAGAATGGCTTCGCATGAAGGATTAAGCACACGTTTGTCTTCAAGGATTTCTTTGAAGGAAGATGCTGCCTATGGATATGAAAAAGATATAAATGCTGATGATTTCATTTGGCATGTTAAAAGCATTCATCATGTCAGAAAAAAAGATCCCTCTCCTTCCTTTTCAGACTTCGGACTGGACGGCTAAGGCTGAGAGGGAGCAGGTGTGAACTTCTAACCATTCCCTTGTGAACTTCTGACCATTTCACTGTGAACTTCTAACCATTGTGTTGTGAACTTCTGACCATTCCCTTGTGAACTTCAGCATTTCTAAAAAAATCAACTGTTAAATCGATAAAAAAAGCTGCTCCTAACAAGCAGAGCAGCTTCTAATACTATTTCTCCAACCTACCATCTCGAATTGTAACAACCCGATCACATAAATCCAGCACTCTTTCATCATGCGTTACCATCAGACCTGACTTCCCACGAGATTTAATTTCCTCTGCAAGCATTTCGACGACTTCACGACCTCTTTTGGAATCTAGACTAGCAGTTGGCTCGTCTGCCAGGATGAGTTTTGGATCATTTATTAGTGCACGGGCAATAGCCACACGCTGTCTCTCTCCACCTGAAAGTTCGTTTGGATAATTATTTATACGGTGAGTCAGACCAAAATGCTCTAATAATTCTTCTCCTCTTGTTTTATTTTTATTTTTTGCAATAACATTTATAACACTCAGTTGATCTTTCACTTTTAAATATGGGATAAGATTTGCTGACTGAAAGACAAAGCCGATTTTCTCCAGTCTTCTTTCAGTGATCTGTTTGGATGAGAGATTCGCTGTATCTTCCCCGTCAAGTAAAATCCTACCACTGCTCGGTGACAGTAGTGCACCCGCAATGGATAGCATCGTACTCTTTCCAGAACCTGAAGGACCGATGATCGCAATAAATTCTCCTGCTTCAACATCTAAAGACACATTGTCCACTGCTTTAAATTCCCTTGGACCATCTTTGTATACTTTTGATACATTTTCCATTATTAGTGTCATTTTCCTGCCCCCTCTATTGCCTCAATTGGATCAATTTTAACTACTTGAATTAATGAAACTAATGCACCAATAACAGATACAATTAATACCAGAAAGGATGTCTTTATCATCCCATCCGCTTCAAGTAAAAATGGCATATCCTCAGGTAGGAGTGCCTCTATTCCAAATGTTAATCCAACCCCAACAGCAATACAGATGACAGAAATCAGAACAACCTGCCCAATCAGATTTTTAACAAGATAGATTGTCTTCGCACCCAATGCTTTTAGTACGCCAAATTGATCTCGTTTTTGTAATGTAATCACATAAAAGAATGCTGCCAGAACGAATGCTGCTATAACAAATAAGAAAGCAATCATCATGTTCAAGGAGGCTTGTTCCTGTGAATAACTTGGAATGCCTTGAAGTGCTTCTTCTGTTGTAACCATATCAAAAGTATCGCCAATAGTATTTTTTATTTCATCTATTTTTGCCTTGTCTACTTGGACGGTAATCGCATTAATATTTTCTCGTTGACCATTATCCATAAATACAACTGATGTATGGCTATACCGTTGATCATTTGTAAATCCAGTGATTGTATATTCACTTTCTTCACCAAATTGTAATGTGTCTCCGATCTCGATTCCTTCTCGTTGCAAAGAACTGTCTACAATTACTTCACTTTCTTTCACTATTGGTTCCCCATCAGTGACAGACGGTAACAGCATTCCATCCGCTTCTGTGACAAATAATGCAACATCCTCATTTTGCTGGGTTCCATTTACAGAGGCGTTCATCATTCGAATTGATAATGAATTAACTTCCTCTACTCCATTGATACTGGATATGTCTTCTAGCCTTTTTTGTGAAATAAATGATTTTGTCATTTCCAGTTCTGCAGCTGGATCAATCAATACATAATCTGCCTGTAATTCTTGGATTGCTGATGCGTTATCAGCTGATAAACCTTTTGCCAGTCCGGAAATAATAAAAATGAGACTAGCGATTAATACCATAATTAATCCAATTAAAACATAGCGAAATTTCGCATGCGTTAATTCTCGTATTGCAAGAAACATCATATCCACTCCTATCCATTCGATAAATAAAGCATAATGCTTTAATATGAACAGAAGATGAACTAAAGCTTACGTTCGTGGAATGGTTACAATGAAGGTTGAGCCTTTTTTGAGTTCGCTTTCTACCATGACAGTACCATCATGTAATTCTACAATTTTCTTCACAATGGAAAGACCAAGACCAGTACTATTTTCCGTTCTCGTTCGGGCTTTATCCACCTTATAAAACCGGTCAAAAAGCTGGGGGATATCTTTTTCAGAAATTCCTATACCACTATCTTCAATAAACACCTGCACGTTCGATTTCTCAGACACCACTCGAATGCTTAGTTTTCCTCCCTCTTCTGTGTAGCGAATGGCATTTGTAATTAGATTCACCCATACCTGCTGCAATAATTTCGGATCACCTGTGACTGTTGTGGGTGAAATATTCATTTCAATGTCAATCCTCTTTTCTCTCCATTGCCATTCCATCGTTATAACTACTTCCTTTAATTGTGCTGCTAGATCAAACGGGATAAAATCACTATTGTCCATATCTTGATCAAGATTTGACAATATCAATAGCTGTTTGCTTAAAGCAGATAAACGTCTGCTTTCATTTTCAATGATTGATAAATACCGAGTTCGTTCCTCCACGGGAAGTCCTTTCTCCTGTAAGGCTTGGGAAAACCCCTGAATGGATGTAAGTGGTGATTGAATTTCATGCGAAACATTTGAAACAAACTCCTGTCTCTTTTCTTCGATTCGCTCCAGGCTGCCACTCATTTGGGAAAAGTTAGTTGCCAATCGCCCAATTTCATCCTTACGATGCACATTCAGTTTCACATGATAATTTCCTGCAGCTATTTTCTTCGTTGCTTCTGTCAGCTTTTTGATAGGCTTGACAATAAAACGAGTGCTTGTAACAACTAAAAGAAAACTGAAAAGCAATGTTAAAATAAGTAATAGTGCAAGGAAAATCCGCATTTCACCAAATTGTTGGGAGGAATTTGGACGGACAAACAAGCCGTGAGTTTCTCCATTTAACTGAACGGGAACCCCGACGGTATTTTTTAATTCATTATCAAAAAAACCCGTGACAAAAGGCTTCCATGGATAGCTTGCAATCCCATGATACGTATTGCCATTCAGAACAGATTTGACGTATTTGCTTTCTATATTTTCCGAAGTAAAAGGCTCCCCAAAGGTCTGACCTACCCCATTAGGTTTAACTAGATAAAATTTATAGCCTAAATCAGTCATTGCTGCTAAATAGTTAGAAAATCGTTTACTATTGTTTTTCTCGTAAATGGTAATAATGTTTTTTGCAATATGGGTGACCTTTTTATCATTTTCCGGCTTTAGAAAATGCTGATAGTAGATATTTGTTGTGGCAAAAGCAATCACTGCACTGGCAATCATAATCGCCATTGTAGTAACAATAATACGTACATAAAGTGTTCGCATAGCAGAATCCTCCATTTATACCCGAGTCTAGCTTGATTTTATGAATTGGAGATGAACAGATGATTTTATTCCTTATTCTACCTCCAGCTTATATCCGAGACCTCTCACCGTTCTTATTGAAAAGTCATGCTGATCCGATGGGAAACGCTCGCGGAGCCGTTTTATATGTACATCTACTGTCCGATCATTCCCCTCATAATCATTTCCCCACACCAGATCAATGAGCTGTTCCCTGGTAAAAATACGATTTGGAAAGTTTGCCAGCTGGGTCAAAAGCTCAAACTCTTTCAGCGGCAGAATCAGCGTTTCTCCATTAGCATGTACTTCATAGCTTTTACGATTTATTGTCGTATTGCCAATCGTAATGATCTCTTCATTTATCATTCGAAATCTTCTCAGCAATGCCTTAATACGAAATAGAACTTCTTTTGGTTCAAATGGTTTTACCACATAATCATCTGTCCCTTTATTATAAGCTTTTTCTTTATCTGAAATTTCCCCTTTTGCTGTAAGCATCATTACTGGAATATCATAATAGGTTCTAATTTCCTCACATAGCTGATAACCATCGATATTCGGCATCATAATATCAACAATTGCCAGCTGAACTCTTTTCTCTTCCAACTGATTTAGCGCCTCTTTTCCATCAGCCGCTTCGATTGTTTTATAGCCTTCTTTTTGTAAATAGAATCGCAATAGTTCGCGGATATGCGGATCATCATCGACGATTAGAATTGTAATCATATTGGAGCCTCCTTACTGTTTGTCCTTTCTTTTATCGTATCATTTAATTGATTGGAAAGAAATTTTGGCTTTGAGCGTGAGGATGAGGATGGGGATGAGTTGAGAGATAGCGTCATGAAGTTGAGAGATAACCTTCTAAAATGAGAGAAAGCTTAAGATAGTTGAGAGATAAAAGTATATTTGCTGTTTTTCTCTCAACTTTGGGAGCAGTTCTCTCAACTTTGCGTGAATGTCTCTCAACTCCGGGAGCAGTTCTCTCAACTTCGGGAGTAGTTCTCTCAACTTTGCGTGAATGTCTCTCAACTCCGGACGACGATTGAGCCAAGATGTAAAACATTAGCAATTTCAACTCCACCCCCTGACGCAGCTCCCCCCACAAAGTAGAGTAGGAGGAGGGATTTCGCCCTCCGACCTCTCATCAAACCGTACGTGCAGATTTCCCGCA
>NZ_BAAKSZ010000034.1:0-29755 GCF_059698015.1 Oceanobacillus sp. NCCP-135
AGACAGCACGAACGGGATAATCGTCACGACCATTCCGGCGCTCCTTTTCTAAGATTTCCATCAATTTGTCATCTGGTAAATATTCAATGACTAAACGCAGACGATCTAAATCTCCTAATTCTTCTAAATCTGTCCACGAAAACAAGTTTATTTGTGGTATAATAGCCATACAGATGAGACCTCCTTGGTTAATGGTTTTTGTTGTTACTAACTATTTTAACCTATATGGGACAAGGTTTCATCTGTTTTTTTGTTCTCTGGGGTGAATTTTGACAAATCATCTAATTTCACTCTAAAAATACCATTATATCGCTCTTTATTGGGGGAAAATAAAATTAGCCTTGTCCTTAACACCTTGGGACACTTGCACTTTGAGACATCGCAATTAGCTCTACACTAGGAAAGAATAATCTTTTTAGGAAATCAGTATAATTTCATAAGTAATACTTCGATGCATTTTCATCGAGACGAAAAATACTTTTCGTTGAACTTCAGAACTCGGAACAAAACGATTATAAATTGAAATCTTAAAGCCAAAAGGCAGAACAAATAAGGGTTTTAATAATTAGAACTTCATTGTAGTTTTCTATTATGATTTTACCCTATTTATTACTAAAAACCCTGTAATACCGCTATTTTCAAAATTAGAAGAACAGATACGACTATGAAAAACTATTTGATATGTCCTGAGTTCTGAACTTAGGCTTTAGCCATTAAGTCTTGGCGAAAAGCCAAGTTTTCTACACTTTTTCAGGCTCTGAACATATGAGAATTTTTTCATCATCTATTTATTAGGATGCTATATGATAACTTCACCTTTCCATTCAAGCATGCCACCAGTCATATTGGATACCTTAAAACCATGTTCATCCATATATGATGCAGCTGTCATACTTCTCCCACCAGATCTGCAAACGAATATATAGTCTTTATTTTTATCCAGTTCATCCTTGGAGTAAGGTATATTTTGTAATGCAATATGCTTGGCATTTTCAATCATTCCTTGTGCAACTTCATCATCTTCTCTTACATCAATAATGACTACATTTTCTTTGTCTACCAACTTTTCTACTTCTTCAGGAGCTATTTCATTTATATGATCCATTTCTATCACCCTTTTTATAAATTTCACATGTTTATCATACTTTTTTTAGGTATAGCTTGCAAATATATAACACAATCTAATGATACAAAACAATAAATGGAGAGATGAGTATGAGGTTATTTATATTCGCATTCTTTTTTTTATTTTCATTTAATATCAATACTGTAATTTATGCTGCTGAAGATCCGGAAGCAGGCTTAATTGAAACATATGAGTCTGATATAACAGGTGATAGTCAGGATGAAATAATCGAATTAAAAGGTATATTGTTTTCTAAAGACGCCAGCTACTACCGTGAAATATGGGCAGAGATCACCAATAAACATGGACAGCACTGGAAGATTACGTATGGTGGCGGTTATGAACCTGTTGTACAATTTGTTGATTTAAATCATGATAATATAAATGATATCTTCTACCAAAGTCCTACAGGTGGAAGTGGTGGATTGTATAATTATCAGCTAAATACATTAGCAAATGAAAAACTGACGGATATTCCATTACCTGAACAGCGTTATATTAAAGCAATATTTGAGGATAATTTTACTGTGATTATTCAAATATCGCCTGACAGCAAACCAATTGTAATGGATGTTAAAGACAGGAAAGATGATTATATACGTCTGGGAATTTATGATACAGAGGGCAACTTACTGAAGCCTAAATCTATGATGATCGATCCAATTGCTTTTTTTGAACCGGTTTTAATCAGCAAAAGTAAGGGATATGGGTTGAAAAGCTATCAGCAAATCAGTGGAGCTTATCATGCAGATCAGCTTGGAACAATTGAAACACTCTGGTATTTCGAGAATAATGAATGGATTATATTACAGACAAATTGGGTATCAGCCTAATAAAAAAAGGAACATTACCAATAATGAAGGTAATGTTCCTTTTTTTTAATTAGCTACTATATTTACAAGCTTTCCTGGTACCACAATTACTTTTCGGATTGTTTTACCTTTCAGCCATTCCTGGAGTTTCTCATCCGCTAGTGCATGTTTTTCCAATTCATCCTTTGTGATATCTTTTGCTACACTTATTTTAGAACGGACTTTACCCATTACTTGAAGAACAACTTCTATTTCATCTTCCATCAGTTTTGTCTCATCACACTCAGGCCACTGTTCATAACTGATTGTTTCCTCATGACCAAGACGGGACCACAATTCTTCTGCAAGATGTGGTGCAATCGGCGCAAGCATTTTCACAAAACCTTCTATATACTTCTTAGGAAGCTTTTCCGCTTTATACCCCTCATTTATAAATACCATCATTTGAGAAATAGCTGTGTTGAAGTGGAGATTTTCGAAATCCTCACTCACTTTTTTAACTGTCTCATTGTAGACTTTATCTAATGTAGTATTTCCTTCATCTACCACTTTTTTGGAAAGTGTACCTTCATCATTGATAATTAATCTCCATACTCGATCAAGAAAACGTCTGGATCCATCCAGACCATTCGTTGACCAGGCTACAGCTGCGTCAAGTGGTCCCATAAACATTTCATATAGACGCAATGTATCAGCACCGTGTGATTCGACAATGTCATCAGGGTTAACAACATTTCCTTTTGATTTACTCATTTTTTCATTGCCTTCACCAAGAATCATCCCTTGATTAAACAGCTTCATAAAAGGTTCTTTTGTTGGGACAACACCAATATCATACAAAAATTTATGCCAGAAGCGTGCATACAATAGATGAAGTACTGCATGTTCCGCTCCCCCAATATAAATATTTATCGGAAGCCATTTTTTTAATGCTTTAGGATCAGCCAGCTGTTCGGTATTATCAGGATCAATAAATCTCAGGAAATACCAGCAGCTACCTGCCCATTGCGGCATGGTGCTTGTTTCCCTACGCCCCTTCATACCGGTTTCCGGGTCTACCACATGTAACCAGTCCGTTGCATTGGCAAGTGGTGATTCTCCGGTTCCTGATGGTTTAAAATCTTCCATTTCCGGTAGTACCAGTGGCAGTTCTTCCTCTGGTACGGTTGTCATTGTGCCATCTTCCCAGTGAATAACCGGAATAGGCTCACCCCAATATCTTTGTCTTGCAAACAGCCAGTCACGCAGACGATAAGTGGTGTTTTTCTCACCTTTATTAGTTTCCACAAGCCAATCAATCATTTTTGAAATTGCTTCATCTTTACCAAGACCGTTTAAAAAATCAGAATTCACATGCTTTCCATCACCAATATAGGCTTCTTTGGAGATATCTCCACCCTCAACTACTTCTATGATTGGAAGTTCAAATTTTGTAGCAAACTCATAGTCACGCTCATCATGTGCTGGAACTGCCATGATTGCCCCTGTTCCATAGCTCATCAATACATAATCAGCTACCCAGATTGGCATTTTTTCATTATTAACCGGATTGATTGCATAAGCTCCAGTGAAAACACCAGATTTATCTTTTGCAAGATCTGTTCTTTCCAGGTCAGATTTTGCCTTCACTTTATTCAAATATGTTTCAACAGCTTCCTTTTGATCTTTAGAAACAATTTTCTTCACAAATGGATGCTCGGGCGAAAGAACGGCATATGTTGCGCCAAACAATGTGTCTGGTCTTGTTGTAAATACAGTGAATTCTTCATCAAATCCATCTATTGTAAACATCACTTTAGCACCTTCAGAGCGACCGATCCAATTTCGCTGCATATCTTTAATGCTTTGGGGCCAATCCAACTCCTCCAAATCTTCAAGCAGCCGATCCGCGTAGGCTGTAATCTTCAGCATCCATTGCTTCATTGGTTTGCGGATAACCGGATGCCCCCCGCGTTCACTTTTTCCATCAATGACCTCTTCATTTGCCAAAACCGTTCCAAGTGCTGGACACCAGTTAACAGCAACTTCATCCATATAGGCAAGCCCTTTTTCATACAGCTTGGTAAAAATCCATTGGGTCCATTTATAGTATTTCGGCTCCATTGTGCTGATTTCTCTATCCCAGTCATAGGAAAAGCCAAGCTCTTGAATCTGTCGTTTAAATGTAGCAATATTTTCCTCAGTGAATGCCGCTGGACTGTTTCCGGTGTCAAGCGCATATTGCTCCGCAGGCAAACCAAACGCATCCCACCCCATTGGATGCAACACCTCATACCCCTGCATCCGCTTCATGCGTGATAAAATATCTGTTGCGGTATACCCTTCCGGATGACCAACATGCAGTCCCGATCCAGATGGGTATGGGAACATATCCAATGCATAAAACTTCTCTTTTTCAGAAAAGGTATCAGTTTTAAATGTGTTATTTTCTAGCCAGTGATTTTGCCATTTTTTTTCAATTTGTTGATGATTAAAGCTCATCTTATTTCCTCCTTTATCAATAAAAAAGCCACTCATCCCTATAAAAAGGGACGAGAAGCTTTATTTCCCGCGGTACCACCCAAATTAACGCAAAAAGTCATCACGTTCACTTGTATCCTTAACGCAGATTTACGGCAGAACCTACTACATTCACTTCTGCAACATTAAAGGTGAGTTCATAAATAAACAGGAACAGTTTACACCAGCCACTGTCTCTCTTAACCTGAACGAATTTATTACTAATCCTTTGCAAAGTCGATATGTTATGTATTTCGAATTGTAATGAATGGGAAATACTTTGTCAAGACAAGTAACAGCCTAATTTGGTAAAATAGATATATTAACTGGAAATAAGGAGATTTACATGCTAAAAGGAATCTTAAATTATGCGCATTACTTGTTGAAAGAATCGATAAACAAAGGCGAGACAGTCATCGATGCAACATGCGGAAATGGGAATGACACACTGTTTCTAAGCAATGTGGTTGGACAAACCGGTCATGTACTGGCATTTGACATTCAGGAAAAGGCTATTAAGACAACAAAACAATTACTAATTGATAATGACCGTACAAATGTATCCCTGATCCATGACAGCCATGCAACTGTTTCTCAATACATCCCAAAAGAACTACACGGAAAAATTGGTGGCGCAATATTTAACCTTGGTTATTTACCAAAAAGTGATAAAACAGTGATAACAAAAGGGGAATCCACCATAGATGCAATTGATTCGCTTTCAAGCTACTTAAAAAAAGATGGTCTCATTGTTATTGTTGTCTATTATGGACATGATGGAGGCAGGCAAGAAAAGGAATTAGTTTTAAAACATGTAGTGCATTTGGATCAAAAGAAATTTAATGTACTTCAATATGGATTTATCAATCAAAAAAATGACCCACCCTTTTTATTGGCTCTCCATAAAAGAAAATAGAAATTTCTTTTGTTCAGTTGAAAGATTTGGCAGGGTAGTTGCTTAAAGTTGAGAGACTTCAGCTTAAAGTTGAGAGATCCTGGTCCGTAGTTGAGAGACTTCAGCTCAAAGTTGAGAGATACCCGTCCGAAGTTGAGAGAAAAGAAGAATTTACCCATCCTATCTCTCAACTTTTCCACTCGTCTCTCAAGTTCAGCATATTATCTCTCAACTATGCTGCACACTTTATAAAGTTTATACCAACACTCGAACACAAACGCTCATTCACCTCAAAAATTCACATTCCTATTTCAATTCTAATAATCTGATTGTTCTTGACTTCGGAAAATTGTTTCTATAGACTAAATTCTATGAATGCAGTAAATTAATTCAAGGGGGAAGATTCATGAAAAAAATCAGTTTGTTTAGTTTAATACTTATTATTACATTGGCACTCACAGCCTGTGGTAGCGGTGATTCAGAAGAGGTTACCGGCACAAATGGTAATTCTGATTCTGATTCCGATGTCTACACTGTCGGCGTTGACACTACCTATCCACCATTCGAATTTCAAGAAGATGGAGAACTGGTTGGGATTGATATTGATTTAATCAATGCTATTGCTGAAGATCAGGAATTTGAGATTCAAATTGAATCGATGGATTTCAGTGGTATTATCCCGGCAATGCAAGCTAGTGAGCTGGATATTGGCATGGGTGGAATGAGTATTACAGAGGAAAGAATGGAAACGGTTGATTTTTCCGATCCTTACTTTGAATCAGGCTTGACACTTGTAACAGCAGCAGAGAATTCCGACATTACTACAATGGATGATATGGATGGAAAAACAATTGTTGTAAAAAATGGTACAACAGGCGCAAAATATGCTACAGATCATCAAGATGAATACGGCTATGAAATCGTTCAGGTAAATGACAGTACAGCCATGTTCCAGGAAGTTGGCAATGGCAGTGCAGATGTATTGATCGAAGACTATCCGGTTATTGCCTATGCAATTGAAAGAAGCAGCCTGGATCTACAAATTGTTGGTGACAAGTTAAATGGTGATAATTATGGTATTTCGGTATTAAAAGGACAAAATGATGAACTGTTGAAGAAAATAAATGATGGGTTGGCTTCACTGAAGGAAAGTGGAAAATACGATGAAATTCTAAGTAAGTATCTTGGTGAGTAAAGTCAGAGCGTGCTTTCTTAGCACGCTCCTTTTCATTCGAAGGAGTTGAGTAAATGGAAGTAATTAAAGATGCCCTGCCCTATTTATGGGAAGGGGTACAAGTTACTGCATATGTATTTGTATTTGCAATTATTCTTGGTTTTATTATTGGATTAATCATGGCATTATTCCGACTGTCGCCTATTTGGGTTCTTAACTGGATAGCTAAAATTTTTATTGATGCAATCCGCGGAACTCCAATATTAGTACAATTATTCTTTTTCTACTTTGGTTTAAATTCATTTGATTTTATCTCTCTTGATCGGACTTCAGCTGGTATCATTACTGTCGCCATAAACGCTGGGGCCTATTTTGCAGAAATAATTCGTGCCGGTATTCAATCCATGGATAAAGGTCAGTCAGAAGCTGCACGATCACTTGGGTTAACCAGTACCCAAAATATGCGCTATATCATTTTGCCACAGGCCTTTAGAAGAATGCTACCAACATTTACGAATCAAGCTATTATCAGTTTGAAGGATACATCATTATTATCCGTTATTGGTATAGCCGATTTGACACAACAGGGTCAAGTCGTGATAGCAGCAACCTTTAAAGCTTTTGAAATATGGCTTGTCGTGGGTATCATGTACTTTATTATGATTTATTTACTATCCCTGCTCTCCCGCTATCTGGAAAGGAGATTTGAATTGCGATGACAATAATCGAAGTGAAAAATCTGAAGAAATCCTTTGGAAAGCTTGAAGTGCTTAAGGATATCAGTGTTGATATAAAAGAAAGTGAAGTTGTCTGTGTGATTGGAGCATCGGGTTCCGGAAAAAGCACATTTCTCCGCTGTTTAAACCGGCTGGAGGATATTACAGGGGGTCACGTTTCGATTGATGGCAATGATATAACTGATAAAAAAGCTGACATCAATAAAATTAGACAGGAAGTTGGCATGGTTTTTCAGCAGTTTAATCTTTTTCCACATAAAACCGTTATGGAAAATATTATTTTAGCACCGATGAAAGCACGTGGCACTTCAAGAGAAGCAGCAATAAAAAAAGCGCAGGATCTTCTCGCTAAAGTTGGATTAGACGATAAGGCAAGGAGCTACCCAAATTCTTTATCGGGTGGGCAAAAACAGCGTGTAGCCATTGCCAGAGCTCTTGCAATGAATCCAAAAATAATGCTGTTTGATGAGCCTACATCAGCACTTGACCCCGAAATGGTTGGTGATGTGCTTGAAGTTATGAAACAACTCGCAAAAGAAGGCATGACAATGGTCGTTGTGACCCATGAAATGGGCTTTGCTCGTGAGGTAGGTGACAGGGTTTTATTCATTGATGATGGATTAATTGTGGAGGAAAATGAACCAAATGAATTATTCAGTAACCCGCGTCATGAAAGAACACAGAATTTCTTAAGCAAGGTGCTATGAAAGAGCCCGGTCAAGCATTCCCTATGCACGACCGGCTCTAATTTTATAATAAAGCTTTGTATTCCAGTGAAAAAATTTTGCATGACTGCCGCTTATCCTCAGTAAATCCTCCTTTATGTGCTTACCACTCTCAAGCTGTCTTACTTTTGGGTCACCTAAATATAAACCAACAAGTCCTTTGACAACCATTTCATGGAAGGAGAGATCAGGCAGATTTTGAATACTTATTTTTGCCTGCTCAATAAAATATACAAATCTTTCTTTCATCGTTTCCTGATCCGGGTAAAACGCACAAAAATTCAGATCCGCTCCCTCCCTATCCTCCTGCTGGTCGATATAATAATCTAATAAAATATGCAAGCCCTGCGTATAAGGAAAATAGCTAAGAAGGATTTTTTCTGCTAGTTCATCTGTCATTTTTCCACCCAGTGCATAGCTGATGAGGCAAAAAATACCCAACGTAGATCCGGCTGCCGCAGAAAATTCATACCAGCTCAAATCATCCCGATTATTTTTTCGATGCCAATTGGTAAGCCTTGGAATCCTCTTACTGTGTATTACATGTTTATGTACCTGTAGATCGGTATATAGTCTCCCCAAATACAGCAGCTCACTTTTACAGCTGTTATAGCCATCAAGATGATGGATCATCTGCTGGCAGGTTTCAACAAGATCAGACAGATAGGATTCATCATCCTGATCCTCCCGAAGTCGATAGTAATTTTTCAATTCATTTTCTGGCGTTAATGCATCTGCCATCGATACATCAAGTAGACGAAAATCATCCGGGTTCATAGAAGTGCTTCGGTCACATAGATTATCCAAATAATCACTGATTGTCTGGTAGGCAACAATAAAACGAATTGCCTCCTTCCATCTTTTTCCTGCTAGCAGTGCATAGACAGCTCCACCCTGACAGTGAAACCGTTTCGACTTCATGCTGTCGATTGCCTGTAACCGCAATTCCTCATTTGGAATCTGTTCAGCTCTTTTTTTCCAATAGGATAGCTCCCGATTAACAGCCGGGAAAATTTTGCGATAAACTGTGGCCATTAAATGGATAGCTGTTTTTGGTACGTGATTAGCCAAGATAATCCCTCATTTCTAAAACATCATATCCTTATTTTTGTTATACTAATGATGTCATAATTAGTTTAGGAGGATACCGTATAAATGATACATAATTACCAAAACAGTAAACCTACTATCCATCATACCGCTTTTATAGCAAAAAATTCTACCATTATTGGTGATGTGACAATCGGCGAGGAATCTAGCGTCTGGTTTAACACCGTCATCCGCGGAGATATCGCTCCGACAATCATTGGCAAAAGGGTAAGCGTCCAGGATCTATCAATGCTACATCAAAGTCCTGATAATCCGCTTATTATTGAGGATGATGTAACGATCGGTCACCAGGTAACCTTGCATTCCTCCATTATTCGAAAAAAAGCATTAATAGGAATGGGCTCCATTATACTCGATGGGGCTGTAATTGGGGAAAGCGCCTTTATCGGGGCAGGCAGTCTGGTACCCCCTGGCAAAAAAATCCCGCCATACACTTTAGCGCTTGGTAGACCAGCAAAAGTTATCCGCAGTCTTACCGAGGAAGATTATGCAGAATTAGAACGTGTACGGAAGTCATACGTTAATCGGGCACGGTACTATAGGGAAAATACGGATCTATGAAAATTGGACATCCTGCATAAAAAGCCGGATGTCCCCATTTTTTATTCCTGTTCCGTTAATGCCTTTAATTCATCCACTTTATCTGTTTTCTCCCAGGAGAATAGGATATCTGTTCTTCCAAAGTGACCATATGCTGCTGTATGTTTAAAAATAGGTTTTTGCAAATCAAGCATACGGATGATACCCGCAGGACGCAAATCAAATAATTTTCGGATTGCATCAACTAATATTCCCTCATTTACCTTGCCAGTGCCAAATGTGTTGACCGAAATAGACACAGGTTCAGCTACTCCAATTGCATAGGCTAGCTGCACCTCACAAGATTTTGCTAATTCAGCTGCAACAATGTTTTTTGCCACATATCTTGCAGCATATGCAGCGGAACGGTCTACCTTCGTGGAATCCTTTCCACTAAAAGCTCCTCCACCATGACGAGCATAGCCACCGTACGTATCAACGATGATTTTTCGTCCGGTTAAGCCAGCGTCCCCCTGAGGACCTCCAATTACGAAACGACCTGTCGGGTTGATAAAATATTTGGTTGCTTCATCTAATAAGTTATTCGGAACTACAGGACGAATGACGTGTTCAATTAAATCTTTTTCAATTTGCTCTGTTGTAATATCCTGATGATGCTGTGTTGAAATTACAATTGTATCAACCCGAACAGCTTTATCATTTTCATCATATTCTACCGTTACTTGTGTTTTACCATCCGGACGCAAATAATCCAATACTGTTTCTTTGCGGACATCAGCAAGACGCTTTGCCAGTTTATGTGCTAGTGAAATTGGCAGCGGCATAAGTTCTTCTGTCTCATCACAGGCAAAACCAAACATTAATCCCTGATCTCCTGCACCGATTTCAGCAATTTCCTCATCTGACATTTTCCCTTGACGTGCTTCAAGGGCAGTATCAACCCCACCAGCAATATCTGCAGACTGCTCATCAATTGCTGTTAATACTGCACAGGTTTCTGCGTCAAATCCGAATTTCGCACGAGTATACCCAATATCCTTTATTGTTTGCCTTACTATTGCTGGAATATCAACATACGTATTTGTGGAAATCTCACCAGATATCAATACCAATCCGGTTGTCACTGTTGTTTCACAGGCAACACGTGCGTAAGGATCCTTTTTTAAAATTTCATCAAGAATAGCATCAGATATTTGATCGGAAATTTTATCCGGATGCCCTTCCGTTACTGATTCAGACGTAAATAAACGACGGTTTTGAGCCATTTGGCTAAATCCTCCCCTGTTAATGTATTACGGAACTCTATATTTTAGAAAACTTGGTGTTCGTTAAAGACAGTCTTAAAGCGTATTTTATTTTCTTAGAAACGCTTTGAACTGCAAGACTTATACATGTGCCTTGGTTCAGGCAAAAAATACTTTTCGTCTATGACCTGATTATGCTTCAAAAGTATTACTTATACACTTATACAGTAGGAAGATGTTTCCTACGTTCCCAACCACCAAGTATATATTTAGTAACCCTAAAACAAAAAAAAGCCCTTCCTGCATTTTTGAGGAAAGGGATTTTTTAAGGCCTTTCGCTCTTATTGTTCAAGGTAAAACCTTGCACCAGGTTAGCACCTTTTCACATAACGTGATGGTTGCTGGGTTTCATTGGGTCTGTCCCTCCACCGACTCTGAATAAGAGAGTATCCGTTAGATTTTTATCGTAACGAAACTATGCTGTCATGTCAACTTATTTAATGCCTGATTGCAACAATTTTTTATAAAGTGAAACTTCATTCAGGTTCCCTTCTTCCCCCGCTGAATGTTAGTACCTCATGGTATGACCTAAAGGTCCTTGAACAGAATCAGGAAATTTACGGGCTGTTTATACCTCATGATATGACACAAGTCCCTCCCCCACCTTCACGTTGGGGATTTCTCACGCTTGGAGGTAGGGGTATTATAGCCCGTTAATGCGTGATAAATTTTCCTAAAAAAATCTTTTATTAGTATGGACTATTGTTTTTAATGTGTTATACTAATAATCAGATTAGAAAGCTCTTATCACATTGTTTTTATTCAAATTCATCAAAAGGCAGGTAATTCACATGAAAACGGTGGAGAAATCATTAGCAAAAGAACTTAATTCGCATAAGAATTTAAAAAGAAATTTATCTGTGCCTCTATTAGTTGAGAAAATTTTATCACGAAATGAAGGGATTCTTACAGAAACCGGTGCTGTTCGGGCAACAACGGGAACATATACAGGACGTTCACCTAAGGATAAATTTATAGTTAAAGATGAAGTTTGCGAAAAATATGTTGATTGGGGTACTGTAAACCAAGCTATTGATGAAGCTTCATTCAATAAACTATATAAAAAAGTCATCACATATTTACAAGACAAAGATGAGTTGTATCAATTTAAGGGGTTCGCTGGAGCGGATTCAAAATATCGACTTCCAATCGAAGTTATTAATGAATATGCGTGGCATAACCTATTTTCCCGTCAATTATTTATTACACCGACAAATGATGAACTTAAAACACATCAAGCTGAATTTACAGTAATATCGGCTCCAACCTTTCAAGCTGATCCTAAAGTTGATGGTACAAATTCAGAAACATTTATTTTAGTTTCATTCAAGCAACGGGTAATTTTAATCGGTGGTACGGAGTATGCCGGAGAAATTAAAAAATCCATTTTCTCTGTAATGAATTATCTATTGCCGAGACAAGAAATTTTATCCATGCATTGCTCTGCTAATGTAGGTAAAGAAGGTGATGTTGCACTGTTCTTTGGATTATCAGGTACCGGGAAAACAACTTTATCTGCTGATCCTTACCGAAAACTAATTGGAGATGATGAACACGGCTGGAGCCCGAACGGCGTTTTCAATATTGAGGGCGGGTGTTATGCAAAATGTATTAACCTGTCAAAGGAAAAAGAACCGCAAATTTTTAACGCCATTCGTTTTGGATCAGTTTTGGAAAATGTTGTATTAGATGAGGAAACAAGAGTGCCAGACTATGACGACACCAGTTTGACTGAAAATACTCGTGCAGCGTACCCATTGGAAAATATCAATAATATAATTACACCAAGCGCGGCTGGACATCCAAACACGATTATCTTCCTTACAGCTGATGCATCAGGTACATTACCACCAATTAGTAAATTAACGAAGGAACAAGCAATGTATCATTTCTTAAGTGGCTATACCAGTAAATTGGCAGGGACTGAGCGTGGGGTTACTGAACCACAAGCAACCTTTTCAGCTTGCTTCGGATCGCCATTTCTTCCGTTAGCACCATCTACCTATGCGACTATGCTTGGAGATAAAATAGATCAATATAATTCCAATGTTTTTCTGGTTAACACTGGCTGGACTGGTGGTTCCTATGGTGTTGGTAAACGAATGAAACTTTCATTTACTCGTGCAATGGTTCATTCTGCTTTAGAAGGGGAACTAAACAATGCAGAAACCGTAAAAGATGATGTCTTTGGATTAGAAATTCCAATACACGTGCCAGGTGTTCCTGATGAAGTATTAGTTCCTAAAAACACCTGGAAGGATAAGAATGCTTATGAGACTGCTGCTAAATCACTAGCAATGAAATTTCACAATAACTTCAAAAAATTTACACATGCTAGTGATAAAATCAAGCAAGCAGGTCCATTATACAAAGGGTAATACTAATTTATTTCCTCATCCCAAAAGGATTTAATTTATATGAGTGAAAGGCAAGAGCGCTTAGCTCAAGCATTGGTATGCCGATCTTCAATGTGGAGATCGGTATTTTTTTATGTTGCATTTAAGCTCTCAGGGGGGATGTTCGTATCTTTTAGAATTCTCTTTCATGGATGCCAATACTCTTCCAAATATTCCCACTCCAAAGCCAATTTCCACCTTTCAGGGCAAATCTACCAATCACTAGCACCCCTATTCGTCCCTATAGGCATTCACACATTTTTTATGAAGCGCATAAAATGTGTTGATATAAAATATGAAAGGGTCGAACTATATGGGAAAAATAAAGTGGATTGCTGTAATTTCATCGATGCTGCTACTCTTCCTTTCTGCCTGCAACTCAAATGAAGCTACAAAAATTAATCTTGCTGAAGTGACACGTTCACTTTTTTATGCACCACAATATGTTGCGTTAGAGAAGGGTTTTTTTAAAGAAGAAGGTTTGGATGTTGAATTACAAACAACCTGGGGCGGAGACACAACGATGACAGCTCTATTATCAGATGGTGCTGACATTGCTCTTGTTGGCTCAGAAACATCAATTTATGTCTATGCACAGGATTCAAAGGATTATGCGATTAATTTTGCACAATTAACGCAAACGGATGGAACTTTTTTGGTGGCAAAGGAACCAAAACCTGATTTTACTTGGGAAGATCTAAAAGACAGCAGCTTTTTAGGTCAGCGTGTTGGTGGAATGCCACAAATGGTTGGAGAGTTTGTATTGAAAAAACACGGCGTTGATCCCCACACTGATTTAGATTTACAGCAAAACATTGACTTTGCTAACATTCCTGGCGCATTTGTTTCTGGTGATCAAGAATATGTTCAATTGTTTGAGCCGACAGCAAGTATGTTTGAGAAAGACGGTCAAGGCCATATTGTTGCTTCCTTTGGCGAAGAATCTGGAAAAGTACCATACACTGTTTTTATGACCAAGCAAAGCTATATTGATGATAATGAAGAAACCGTTAGAAAGTTTACTAAGGCTATATACAAAGCACAGCAATGGGTGCAGCAAAATAGTGCTGAAGAAATTGCCAAGGTTATCGAACCCTATTTTGAAGATACCGAACTGGATATGCTGGCAGCATCGATTGATCGATATAAAAGCCAGGGGTCATTTGCTACCGATCCCATTCTTGATGAAGAAGAATGGAATAACCTAAAAAACATTATGTATGAAGCTGGCGAACTTCCAGCAGATGTACCATATAGTGAACTTGTAAACACAGATTTTGCAGAAGAAGTCCTTAATAACTAAGGAGGAGATCATTTGTCATTTCTAACCTTAGATCATGTTTCCCATCATTATTTTTCAAAGAATGATTATACAAAAGCATTAGATAATATATCTTTATCCATTAAAGAAGGTGAATTCATTGCACTGCTTGGCCCTAGCGGTTGTGGAAAATCAACCATACTATCGATTATAGCTGGAATTATGAAGCAAACTGCTGGCAAAGTACTCCTGCAGGAAAAAACAATCAGTGATTCTGCACTCGCAATTGGATATATGCTGCAGCAGGATTATCTGTTTCCCTGGAAAACCATTATTGATAATGTTCTGCTTGGTCCCAAAATCTGTAAAACAAATTCACCAAAAACAAAGCAAAAAGCAATGGAGCTATTGGATGAAGTTGGATTAAGCGATGTTGTAGATGCCTATCCCAGCTCGTTATCAGGCGGGATGCGGCAAAGAGTTGCACTTGTTCGAACATTAATCAATGACCCTAAAATTTTATTACTGGATGAGCCTTTTTCTGCACTGGATTATCAAACAAAGCTGAAACTGGAAGATCTAGTATCACAACTATTGAAGACCTATTATAAAACCACCATCCTGGTTACACACGATATTGGGGAAGCTATCGCAATGAGTGATCGTATTTTCATCATGAATGCCAACCCTGGTTCCATTGCAAAGGTTTTTGAAGTCCCGCTTGAATTACGAAATGAAACACCATTTCTAGTAAGACGTCATCCTAAATACCAAATTATATTTGACAGGGTTTGGAAAGAGTTAGACAAAAAGGAATCAACTCAGGAAGGTGGTGAGCCTAACTAATGGAATCAAAAACGGACCAGCACCTGTTCCAACACTTTAAAAACGAATTGAAGCGGGAAAAGAAAATTGTTTTCATTTGGCAAATCAGTATATTAATAAGCTTTATAACTTTATGGGAAATTGCCAGTAAATTATATTGGATTGATCCATTATTATTTAGCTCCCCTTCGAAGATCATAAATCTAATCATTCGAAAATTTGGGGATGGATCAATGATCACCCATGTTCAGATAACCCTTTTCGAAACAGTGTTAGGATTTATTATTGGCACCATCCTGGGAATAATCATTGCTTCCGTTTTATGGTCATCGACGAGATTTTCGAAAATAATGGATCCGTATTTAGTTATTATGAATGCAATGCCTAAAGTAGCACTCGGTCCTATCATCATTGTTGCTCTGGGAACCGGATATTTATCAATTATTACAATGGGGGCAATTATCTCTATCATCATAACAACACTTGTCGTTTATTCCGCATTTAATGAAGTTGATCCAAACTATGAAAAAGTTTTAAAGAGCTTCGGCGCTACAAAATGGCAATGCTTTAAAGAAGTAGTTTTCCCTGCAACGCTTCCTGCAATGATTTCAACATTAAAAGTAAATGTAGGCCTTTCATGGGTCGGGGTAATTGTTGGAGAGTTTCTCGTTTCAAAGCAAGGTTTAGGCTATTTAATCATTTATGGATTCCAAGTATTTGATTTCTCACTAGTAATGGCAAGCTTAGTACTCATCGCAATATTTGCAGCAATCATGTACAAAATTGTTGAAAGAATAGAAGGATGGCTAATGAAGCACTCCACCTAATCTCGAGGATCGCCTCCACTAAAAGAGGCGATTTCTTTCTAATTTAATATAATCCATACAATGATCGAGTACTCCATCTTTCATAATAAAACTATAAAGGTCATTTTGTTTTACATTTTTCGGTAAGCTATCCAATATAACCGGACCTTTTGTTTCAAAATACGTTTCCTGTTGTGTTAATTCATCAATTTCTGCGACATAGACATTTTTAATAACGGTATCCTTTTTTCCAGAAACAAAGTATTGACCTACGTAGTGCATGTGTTGAATAGTTCCACCAGTTTCCTCCATCACTTCTCGAACAGCTGCTTGAATTGCTGTTTCGCCGGATTCTACCTTACCTCCTGGAAATTCAAGCCCTCTCTCTTTATGCCTCGTTAGTAGCCATCTCTTTCCATATCTGCAAATAACCCATACATGTTTTGGATCAGTGGAAAATGGATGATCTTCAAAAGAAAGTTTTACTTCGTTGTTGTAGTAGTCTTTGAAAATATACATGATTTCAACTGCCTCCATTTAAAGTGTATCTATTTTATTACGAATGCTTTATCTTCGTTATTTTCCAGGCATTATCATAGGTGAATTCATACGCTATGGTATAATCACCAAATAGATCGTCTTGATTATCCTGCGTAACCTTCACTTTTTTATTTTCTAATTGGATCAGATCATAATCATTATCCGCATTAAACCAAGGTGGTGTTTCCGTTGGGACAATATAGAGACCATCTGCTTCTTCATAATAGTAATAATCAACGTATGGTGCGGCAGCTTCTTTAGTTGCTACACTTTCAAACTGATGAAGAACTTCCTCTTTTGCATCATATTTTATTACTCGATTGTTTTTATCAATCTCTTGTACGAGTATTTCCATAAATTGATCTGTTAATCCTACTATTTGATCATGGTGAATTTCCATTTCTTCAGTTTGTTCGAATTGTATAGATGTATCTTTCATTAATCGCTTTTCCATTTGTTGATCATTTTTTCCATTATGGCTTACAGCAGAAACGGTTTGAAAATCACTTGAATTATAAACTGATATAATCAGTAAAATAAAACCAACTATAAGGAACCATACACCTTTGCTAAGATGTTTTATATTCATCGCTATTTCCTCCCCTAGAAGTTTTTGTATAATTGTCTTATACCTCTTTATTCCTTTATTCCTCGTAGGATAAACTTGTTTTAAAATTATCTTTTTGATAACTTTTCACTTCTTGTAGTGGAAATAAAGTACGACGAAAATAAAGTGAAACTTCATTCAGGGGGGGTATTATAGCCCGTTAATGCGTGATAAAGATGATAACTGCTGCCCTATAGTGAGAGCATCTATCCAAATCCAGCGTAAATGCAAAAAATCCGAGAGAGCGTTTCTTTAAGACTAAAACATACTTGTTCAGGAGTAAACGTTCGATGAGAACATCTCTCAATGACCGAGGTGATCAAAAATTCAGAGGCGTTCTTTGCTTCTATCCAGGCTGAGATTTTGCCCATGAATAGCAAGGTACTCTGTCGATACGAATACCTATAAATTACCTACATTAGAACAAAAAATATGACAAGATTAACTCCTCTCTGTGCCGCATTTATTATCTCTTGTACTAAAAACAACTCTTTTCAGTAAGACGAGTAACTACAGTTCCAATTGAAAATAACCGTTAAAAAAGAATAAGACACAATTGTATCTTATTCTAAAGTTAAATTACAGATGATCTTCACCAAGAATATCAATACTCTCGATATGTTTTTTTGTTTGTTTGTCACCTAAATCATAAAGCATTTGATAGGTTTCTGTCATGTTACTATCATAGTCATCATTCGATTTATCATTATGATATGGCATAATTGGAATATGAGCTCTAAAAAAAGATCTAAAACTGGCATCATGCATATTTTCCATTTTTCCTCTTAAGAGACTTATTTCATCCATTGTGGCATAAATGGTAAAACTGTCATTATTATCATACTTAACTTGTGAAATTTCTCCTGAAGCGATATCAATATAATATTTTTTCTTTTCCATACGACACACCTCCTACCATTAATTTGGCTAAAATGTGTAAAAAGCATGTATGAATTATTTCCGAACTTCAAAAAAACCATCAATATGGGGGAAATACCTATACTAAAGTTCTAGAAGATTGTTCGGTTTGATTTGCAAATATACAACGACCTTTACCATGTGGTATACACATTGGTGTTCCAAACCGCGGATCAAAGGTTACATCACATTTCATTTGAAAAACATCGTGAACAAGTTTACAGGTAATAATTTCCTCCGGTTTCCCTTGAGCAAATATCTGTTTATCCTTTATTGCAACAATATGATGAGCATAGCGGCATGCAAGGTTCAAATCATGTAGAACCATTACCACGGTACGGCCATCCCTTTCATTTAAGTCAAACAATAGGTCAAGAACATCGATTTGATGTGTCATATCCAGATAGGTTGTAGGTTCATCTAATAAAATCGTATCTGTTTCCTGCGCCAAGGTCATAGCAATCCATGCACGCTGACGCTGACCACCTGAAAGTGAATCAACAGATCGATCTTTTAACTCCGACATATTTGTAGATTCTAATGCTAGATTAACAGCATTCTCATCATCCTTTGACCATTGCTTTAAAAAACCACGGTACGGATGTCTTCCCTGTTTAACAAGCTCATGTACGGTTAAACCTTCTGGAGTTACCGGACTTTGTGGCAGAATAGATAGTTTTTTGGCAACTTCTTTCGTTCCCATCTTAGCAATATCCACACCATCCAACACAACGTCACCACCCTTTGGCTTTAATAAACGTGCCAAAGATCGAAGCAATGTAGACTTGCCACAACCATTCCCACCGATAAAAACAGTAATTTCACCTTTTGGTATCGTTATATTTAAATCATCAATTATGATATCTTCCCCATAGCCGAGCGTTAAATCATTTGCTGTTAATGTTTGCATTGGAATCTCTCCCCTACATTATACTTCATCATTAAAAAATATACTTATTTATCCATGCTTACTATTTATAGTGTATTTGCTTTTCAATTATTAGTCAATGACTTTGATAATCATTTTCAATTACAATTATCAAATGAAATTGAAAGAGCATCCACTACTTATCGCAATGAATGCTCTGCTTGTTAACTATTATCATGTTTATTATCTGGTCCTATATCACCATTTAATCCTTACTGCTAATACGATAATCACATATTTAGCCAATCCAGCTAACCTATTTGTTGCAGGTCCAGCTAATAGATTACGTTAAACCTTCTCCCTTTTTCTCCAATGGTATAGTTGTTTATACCTTTAAAGGAAGTTTCTAAAACCTTTTATGTTTCTGAGAAAAACGCTAAAGCGTCTTTCCAGAGATTAGAGATCAGAAGTCAGATTTAAAGAAATCGGCAAAAAGCAGTTTGTTTGTACTTTCTTACTTTTTTTAAAAAATAATATCCTGATTACCATTTCAGTTTGCTCCTGACTAATTTATTTGAAGCATTTCTCGGTAGCTGATCGATAAAATGTATTTCTTTCGGTAATTTATATGCGGCTAAATGCTTTTTGGCAAAGGACAGTATGTCACTTTTAGTAACTTCACTATTTTTTACAATAAATGCAATGGGAACCCTTCCCCAAGTTTCGTCCTCTTTCCCTGTTACACCAACTTCTTTAATTTGTTCCATTCCAGTTAAAACACTTTCAATCTCTGACGGATAAATATTTTCACCACCAGAAATAATAAGATCCTTTCGTCGGTCAGACACGTACAAAAAACCCTCTTCATCGAGATATCCCAGGTCTCCCGTCGCCAGCCAGCCAGATTCAAATTCTTTTACATTCGCTTCTTCGTTTTTGAAATATCCTTTGGTCACCATAGGTCCCTTGACATGAATTTCTCCAATCGAATCATTGCCCAGCTTCATGATTTTCACTTGTGCAGGAAACAAGGCTTTACCTGCTGAACCAATTTTTTTCAAGGCATTTTCCGGAGATAGTGTGACGATTTGGGAAGCTGTTTCTGTCATGCCATATGATTGAAAAACTGGAATATTTTGCTTGACTGCTTTTTCCAGCAATGGTTTTGGTGCAGGTCCTCCCCCGAGAAGCAGGCAGCGCAGATTTTCTGGATAGCCTTTTCCATCAAGCGTGGCCATAAGCCGCTGTACCATGATAGTAACAGCAGATACAATGGTTATTCCTTTCGTTATAATTGCATTATTAACAATCTGCTCATCAAATTTTTCCAGCAAATAAATCGGCATTCCATAGATCACATTTTTGATTAATGTGGATAATCCACTTACATGAAATAGGGGTAAGGGCATAAGCCACTTGTCATTTTCATGAATTCCCAGATTCAGTGCCGATCCGATTGCACTCCACCAATGGTTCCCGTACGTATGGATAACCCCTTTTGGAAAACCTGTAGTGCCTGAAGTGTAAATAATCGTAAAGTGATCATCTAAATTGAGCTCTGTACTAAGTGTTATCTCTTTTTCTTCCAGTTTGTCAATCTCTGAAAAAGACTGGATTCGAGCTACATTGATGTCATCCGCTTCTGATTTTAATTGATCTGAAATTAGTAATAATTTTGTCTCTGCATTCCCAAGCTGATAATTTATCTCCTCAGCAGTCAGCCTTACATTTAATAAGACACCTACAGCTCCTAAATAGCTTAGAGCATGAATGGTAATTACCATGGGGATTTCATTTGTTGATAAAATTCCCACATGGGTTCCTTTTGAAATATGAAGCTGTGCTAATTTCCTAGCAAAACGTTTGCTTCTGTTTTCTAGCTCTTTAAAAGTTAAGCAATATCCATTATCCAACTCGATCGCAATTCTTTCTGGTGCCAAATCTGCTTGTTTGGTCAGCCAATGTGGAATCGTTTCTTGCATTTTGACCACTCCATAATTAATTTTTCTAAATGTAAAGAAGAACCTCCGCCCCGATAAGCAAAGGTTCTTCTTTATTAACCAATCACGGAAAACGCGGGAACTTTTTGAAGTCCGGTTTTCTTTTTTCTTTAAATGCATCTCTTCCTTCTTTTGCTTCATCTGTTGTGTAATAAAGAAGTGTTGCATCACCACCCATTTGCTGAAGTCCTGCAAGTCCGTCTGTGTCTGCATTAAAGGATGCTTTTAGGAAACGGAGTGCAGTAGGTGATTTTTCAAGAATTTCTTCGCACCATTGCAATGTTTCTTCTTCCAATCTTTCCAGTGGTACCACTGTATTTACCATACCCATTTCGTATGCTTCTGCAGCATTATATTGACGGCATAAATACCAAATCTCACGTGCACGCTTATGGCCAACCATACGTGCTAAATACCCAGCACCATAGCCTGCATCAAAGCTGCCCACTTTCGGACCCGTTTGTCCAAAAATCGCATTATCTGCAGCAATTGTTAAATCACAAACGACATGAAGTACATGTCCTCCGCCGATTGCATAGCCTGATACCATTGCAATTACTGGCTTTGGAATCGTGCGCATTAAACGCTGTAAGTCCAATACATTTAAACGTGGGACCTGGTCTTCCCCAACATAGCCGCCATGTCCTCGAACGGATTGATCTCCACCAGAACAAAATGCTTTATCTCCGGCACCTGCCAAAATAATAACACCAATCGATGAATCATCACGTGCATCAGCAAAAGCATCAATCATTTCATTTACCGTTAATGGTGTGAAGGCATTATGCTTTTCTGGTCGATCCATAGTTACTTTTGCAATGCCATTATATTTTTCATAAATAATTTCCTTATATTCCCTTACCTGTTTCCATTGTACTGTCATGATTTTCCTCCTTGTTAGTTGTTGCTATGTATTCTTCAAAAATCAGCAACATTCCATTATTTATTTGAAAAAATAAACTCAGTTACTAGTTTACCAAAAATCTCTGTCTGTTCCACATGAATTGCATGACCCGCTTCTTCAATAACATGCAAATTACTCTGAGGAAGTCGTTCTTTCATCAATTTATTGAGATTTACAAATTTTTCATCATACTTGCCAGTCATTAATAGAACGGGTTTCTGGAACGTATTCAGTTTCTTCCACCATGAAGTCTGTTTACCTGTTCCCATCGAGCGAAGTGAATGAGCTAATCCTAGTGAAGCTTGCGATAGTCTTTCCATCCTAATAGCTTGCTGTTTATCTTTTGGTAAATTCTTTTGTGACTGGAATAAAGGTATATTTTCCCAAAAATCAACAAATGATTCAATGCCCGCCACTTCCAATTTTTTAGCTAGTTTTTCGTCATGTTCTATCCTGCATAATCTTTCTTCTTCATTTTCGAGACCAGGTGATGTACTTTCCAGTAATAATGTCCTAATCATTTCTGGAAATAACATGGCAAAAGACAGAGCTGTTCTCCCGCCCATGGAATAACCTAATAAATGAACTTTGTCCAGTTGTAAAAAGCTAAAAAGACTTCTTAAGTTCTGACAGCATTGTTCCATTGTTTTAGGAAAAGCTGTTTTTGTTCTACCATGGCCTGGTAAATCAATGGTAATAATTTGCAGTTTTTTTTGCCAGCGAGATATAAACTCGGACCACGTTGAAGCACTACCTGTAAAGCCATGAAGCATGATGAGTGGAATGCCTTCTCCATGGACTTCATACCAATACACGTCGCTATCTATGGAATAATACAATAATCAGTCCCCACCTTTTAAAATTTCTGTTTCAATTGCCCGCCATTTTTCCCGATGCCATTCTGCATTAGCTGTTCTATCCGTGATTACTTCAACGACAGATAAGCCATTATGCTGATAGCTTGAATAGAGCACCTCTTTCAATTCGGCTTCAGTTGCAGCCTTTGCATATTCTCCCCCATACATCGAAATAGCCTTTTTAAAATCGATGTTTAGAGGTGTTCCAAATAATGCTTCAAAATGTTTTTTACTAGATGCTTGTGGCAGGAACGAAAAAATCCCTCCCCCATTATTATTGATGATCAGAATGGTAATGTTAAACTTATAGTGCGTAGCAGCCAAGAGTCCGTTCATATCATGAAAAAAGGATAAATCGCCTAAAAGTAACGTTACTGCTTTTCCATTAACAGCTGCTCCAAGCCCACTGGAGACCATCCCGTCAATTCCGTTTGCCCCCCGATTAGCAAGGATAGAAATATTCTTTGATGTCGTCATGAAAAATGTATCTAAATCTCTTACAGCCATACTATTGCCAACATAGATGCTGCTGTTATCCGGAATTACCTCCAATAATCCTCTTACTGCTTCTCCCTCAGTCACATTTTCTTCAGATAAATTTAATAAATGTTTTTTTGCAATGAGATTTCTAGCCTGCCATTTTTCCAACCAATTAGCCTCAAAACGTATCGAAGTAGCTTTCTTTATCAGGTCTTTGCAAAATAAAACAGGATCAGCGAAAATAAATTCAGTCGAATTACCGGTTGGCTCACGAAAGCCTTCAACATTTTCCACAACAATCTGCATAGCTTCTTTATGTTGTTTCACATAAAAAAGATATGGTTTAGATACCGGCATTGCGCCAAAACGAATAATGAAATCTGGTTTCAGCTGCTCACGAATCGTTTCATTACGTAATATAGCATCATAGCCTTCGATGACATAATCTTTAGGATGCTTCCCGGAGCGAAGTTGAGATAATGGATCTGCTAAAATAGGCAATCCCCACTGCGATGCTAATTCCGTTACCGCTCCAGCAAATTCTGCATCAATTTGAGGACCGCAGACAATAACTCCTCTTTGTTTGCTTTTCAATTTTTTTGTAATCTGTTGTATATGTTCTTGATTCAGTCTTTTCTTACCATTAAAGGTTAGAAAATAGGATTGTTGCCTTCGTTCTCCCCAGATAGCTTCTAATGAAAAATCCGGGTTAAGTGGTTCACGAAATGGAAAGTTTAAATGCACTGGTCCTGCATTCCCTTCCTGGGCCATATACATGGAACGTGCTGCCCTGCCTCTCACATAGTCAAGCATGCCGGATGTTGCTTCTGGTATTGCCATTTCCTGAAACCATTTTACATACTCTCCATACAACTTGATCTGTTCAATTGCCTGTGGTGCACCAACATCACGTAATTCATGTGGCCGATCGGCTGTAAGTACAACTAATGGAACTCTGCTGTAATGGGCTTCGATAATTGCCGGAAAATAATTTGCTGCCGCTGTTCCAGAAGTACAAACTAATGCAACTGGTCGTTTTGTTTGTTTTGCTATTCCTAACGCAAAAAAAGCAGCGGATCTTTCATCGATGATGATCCACTCTTTTATTTGTTTATGCTCTGCCATTGTTAGTGCAAGTGGTGTAGACCTTGAACCCGGGGATATAACTACATCCGTTAATCCGTTTACACTTAGTTCATCTACAAAGTTTGCTATATAACGTGTTAAAACCTCTGTATGATTCATGCTTCCCCTCCTAAAACGGATAACATTGGCAGGAATTTAATATTTGTTTCTTCATATTCTGCTTCCGGATCAGAATCTTTTACCACACCACAGCCGGCGAACAATGATGCCTCATCCCCTTGAATAAGTCCTGAACGAATGGCTACTGCAAATTCCCCATTTTGATTACTGTCAAGCCAGCCAATCGGTGCACCATACCAGCCACGATCCAGCAACTCTTGTTCACGGATAAACGCCAATGACTCTTTCCTGGGAGTTCCACCAAGTGCTGGTGTCGGATGTAACTGTTTAACGATATCAAAAATACTATACTCATCCTTCAAACTTGCTGTAACTGGTGTATATAAATGCTGCAAATTTTTAAGTGGATAAATAACTGGTTCATCAGGTATTTTAATGTTTGTACAATAGTTTTTAATGGAGTGCTTTATCATCTTTACAACAAAATCGTGTTCCTGTCGATTTTTTTCATCGTTGAAAAGATCATGACTTATCTTCTCATCTTCTTCTTTTGTTTCACCCCTTGGAGCGGTACCGGCTAGGCATGTTGATAAAAGCCTTTTTTTTTCGACCCTTACAAGTCTTTCAGGAGTTGCCCCAACAAAACAATCTTCTCCTTTTTCAAATGCAAAAATATAACTATTGGATTGTGTTTTGATCAGTTTATTTAAAATCATACCAATTTCAGCATACTTATCAAATTTCAAACGCATCTCACGTGCTAAAACAATTTTCTCTGCTTTATTATCACGGATTACTTCCATTGCATATCGAACGGTTTCTTTCCATTTTTCCGGTTCAATTTCTTTTTTCTGTTTAATATTAATTGCTGTTAAAGAATCGTTCACCTGTTTGAAAAGTTCCTGCTCCTGCCGTTTTATATCATTCGCCAATTGCACCGAATGATCATCTTTTTTCGCAATAACATTCGCTGTAAAATAGGTATGATTCTGTCTGACTGTAAGCATAAATTCCGGAATGGTAAATTGACTAGGTTTAAATTGATTCCATAAGTCTGATTGCTCTTTTTCCGGATCAAATGACATGCCTCCAAGGGCCACAACTCCAGTTCCAGGATGTTGAAATGGGTTATGGATAATTGCTTTATCTATAATATTATTCCATTCTTCTTCTGTAACTTCAAAGTGGGCATCCTCTGCAATGATTTCATATGCATTTCCAGCACCTACTAGATAAAACGGCTCCTTCGTACTTGTCCAAAACGTACGATCCTTGCCAATGGCTTTAGCTCTCTCAAAAAAATGAAGCGGATCTGCAGACGTAATTTTTTTTGTAATGCTGACAAGTTGAAGATCATCATGAAATTGTATTTTATTAATAGCATTATCTAATATTTGTTCTAGTTGTTCTTCCTTTATTTTAATCATCATGTAAACCTCCATAAAAGGATAGATGTAGAAAACATCCAGTATCTATTTTATTCTCTTTTCCATAGTTTCTCAAGAGAAAGCAAATCCGTTCATTGACACCTTATGACAAATTCTCTAAAATTAAAATGATATTGATACATTTCAGGGGGAGAACATGCATGCACTCGTCAGATAAAATAAATTTAAAAAAAGTGTTGAATGAAAAAGAAGGGTTTCAAATCTGGTGGCGCCTGCTGAGACCACACACACTTACAGCATCATTTATACCCGTTTTCGTCGGTACCATGCTCGCATATAGTGTTGGTTCAATAAATGTACTTGTATTTCTTGCAATGCTTGTTGCATCAATGCTAATCCAATCTGCGACAAATATGTTCAATGAATATTATGATTATGTACGCGGCCTGGATACGGAAGATTCTGTGGGCATTGGTGGAACGATTGTACGGGATGGCATCAAACCAAAGACAGTACTTAATCTGGCATTGGTTTTTTTTGGAATTGCAATTTTACTCGGCGTGTTTATTTGTATACAGTCTAGCTGGTGGATTGCTGTAATTGGTTTAATCTGTATGCTTTTCGGCTATTTATATACAGGCGGACCTTTTCCAATTGCATACACACCATTAGGTGAACTTTTCTCAGGTTTCATTATGGGAACAGTTATTATTGGCATAAGTTATTTTATCCAAACACAAACTGTTACAGCAAATGTTATTTTGGTTTCTATTCCAATAGCTATCTTTATAGGAACAATTATGCTTTCGAATAACATCCGTGACTTAGATGGGGATAAAGCAAATGGGCGCAAGACAATTGCTATTTTAATAGGAAGAAAAAATGCAGTAGTTTTTCTCGCATTACTCTTTGCCATAGCATTTCTTCTTACAGCTATATTTATTATTACAGGTATCCTTCCTTTATGGTCGCTTATTTCTCTGTTTACAATTCTAAAAGCTACTGATGTTATATATAAATTCAGGGGAAAAACACAACCAATCGAAATGATGCCCGCAATGGCTGCAACTGGTAAAACGAATACAATTTATGGTTTGTTACTAGGTTTATCATTACTAATTAGTGATTTCATCTAAAAATATTGTTCAAAAAGGGGAATTGGGACAATGAATTTTGATAATACGTTAATGGAAGCATTAGGAATCGAATTGATATCACTGGATAAAAATTTAATCGTTTTAACGATGCCCGTAGACAGGAGAACACACCAGCCTGTTGGCTACCTGCATGGAGGTGCCAGTGTGGCTCTAGCAGAAACAGCTGCCAGTATTGGTGCATTTGCACATGTTGATTCTGAAAAAGTAAATGTATTTGGCATTGAAATTAATGCAAATCACATTAAAAGCAAACGAGAAGGAATTGTAACTGCGAAAGCCACACCACTTCATACGGGAAAAACAACAATGGTATGGGAAATTAAAATTGTTGATGAACAGGATAATCTAATATGTATTTCAAGATGCACGATTGGAATTGTTCCTAAAAAGTAAACTAATAAACTAAGGGAACGGTGATTACAATGACTAAACATGAAAAACTTACCAATGAAAAAATAAATTACTTTAAAAAACAGTTACTGGAAATGAAAAAGGAAAACGAAGCACTTATTAATAAAAATAAGGATTTGGACCTAATGATGCCATTGGTGAGCTGGCAGATTATGACAATCACCTAGATGACATGGGGACAGAGCAATTCGAGCATGAACGAGATGCTGGTCTGGACATTGTACGAAAGGAAAAATTTCAGGAAATTGACACCGCACTGAATTGTATTGAAAATGGTACCTACGGATATAGTGAGAAATCTGGAAAACCAATTCCAATTGAACGTCTAAAAGTACAGCCAATGGCAAGGAATTTAGTTGAAGAAGAGGAATAACCTGTGTCCGCCTTTCATGATTGGCGGACTTTTCTGTTGTGTTCTGCCCATATGTCTGTTTTCTAAAAAATATATGCGTGCTCCGGCCGATATCCCTCGTGCTCCGGGCGATATTCTCGCTCTCCGGACGATATCTCCGCTCTCCGGACGATATTCTCGTGCTCCGGACGATATCCCTCGTGCTCCAGGCGATATTCTCGTGCTCCGGGCGATATCTCCGCTCTCCGGACGATATTCTCGTGCTCCAGGCGATATTCTCGTGCTCCAGGCGATATTCTCGTGCTCCAGGCGATATCTCCGCTCTCCGGGCGATATTCTCGTGCTCCGGGCGATATCTCCGCTCTCCGGACGATATCCCTCGCTCTCCGGACGATATCTCCGCTCTCCGGGCGATATTCTCGCTCTCCGGGCGATATCTCCGCTCTCCGGACGATATTCTCGTGCTCCGGACGATATCCCTCGTGCTCCAGGCGATATCTCCGCTCTCCGGACGATATCTCCGCTCTCCGGACGATATCTCCGCTCTCCGGACGATATTCTCGTGCTCCAGGCGATATTCTCGTGCTCCAGGCGATATCTCCGCTCTCCGGACGATATTCTCGTGCTCCGGGCGATAATTCTCCATATTTTTTTAAATTGTTCAAGCCTTTTTCATCGTTATTATATTGCAGAGTAAAATAGTCTATTGTTATTCTCCTCTTATGATAAAGTGTTTTAATACAGTACAAAATAATAAAGTAGAACAAATTTTTGTATTTTCGTTTTAAAAAAAAGCTAACCCTTTCTTTAAGGATTAGCTTTTTCTTAAATTTATACAAACTTTGCTTGTTTTTGTTCAATCCAGCTGCGCATTTTTATAAATAAAGGAACAAAAAGTAAACCTACCACAATACCTTTTATCATATTAAATGGTAAGATCCCTGCATATACTGAAAACCATTTAAATTGTTCTGTCATTTCCCACCCCATAAACCATCCATATGCTGGTAAAATAAAGAGATAGTTCAGTACACTCATCCCAATAGCCATAATAATTGTTCCAGCAACTAATCCAGACACAATGCTTTTTACACCCTTAAATTTATGGTATAAAACTGAAACCGGAACAACAAACATAACCCCTGCTAAGAAGTTTGCTGTAACTCCTATAGGATCTCCAGCTCCGGATACCGCTAAATATAAGATATTTTTCACTGCAACTACTATAACCCCTGCTATTGGTGAAAAAATCAGACCAGCCATTAATGCAGGCACATCACTAAAATCAATTTTTAAATAGGCTGGCAACAATGGCAATGGGAAATTCAGGAAAAATAATACAAGTGAAATAGTTCCTAGCAATGCTAGAATGATAAGCTTTAATAAATTTGATGATGGTTTGTTTGTTTTTTGCATCATCATTCTCCTCCTTCATCTTAAATCGATTCCAATCTCGTAATGAAGGATTGGCCTCATCCCGCTTTATGAAAAAAACACATAAAAACCCTAAAGCCTAATGGGGCTTTAGGGTTTATTAATTCACAGGAAAATAGCGACACATGAATATGTATCAACTAATGGCTCGACATCTTCTCCCATCCAGACTGTAACTGTCGGTTCTGGACTTACACCAGATCAGCCACTCATTATGGTACTAAGTGGGTCACGGACTGATAGCAACATGCTACTTACCGTCGGTCGGGAATTTCACCCTGCCCCGAAGATGGAATCGATTATTCTTTTATTCATTTTTATTATACATAATATCTCAATATATGAAAAGAGGTTTGCTTAAGGAGCTTTTTGCGATGTGCCACTTTTCTAGTTTTACGAGCAAAAAAATAAAGGTTTTATTTT
>NZ_BAAKSZ010000035.1:0-1534 GCF_059698015.1 Oceanobacillus sp. NCCP-135
AACAAGGTTTAGTTTGATATGTAAAATATTATTTTCTATCGTTACGAGGAACTTTTTACTGTCAAGTACAAGAAAGGTAACATTAATTGTCTCCAACCGCAGTGCAAATAATGTCGAAACAAGCCCAATCCCAAGTGCAGTCCACCTTGCCGCTGTTAATTGCTCTTTTTCCGTGGATGTTCCTTTCTTTATTATATGATGGTAAATATCATGGGAAAAAGCCGTTGTTGCCGAGATAACAAGCCCTGCCACTACTGCAACGATGGTTGTAAAAGCAATTGCTGAAATAAATGCTAAGAGAAAATCTCCCCCAACTTCCTTCGCCAGCAAAGGTGCAGCCAGGTTGCCAGTTGGATCTGCTGCAACCATAGTGTGATAGCCTAACAACGCTACCGTTCCAAGACCCAGAATAAGTGTCATCACATAGAAAAGCCCAATAATCCATGTCGAACTGATTAAGGAACGACGAACCTCCAACGTATTTCGCACCGTAAAAAGCCGGATTAAAATATGCGGCAATCCCGCAGTACCAAGCACTAAAGCAAGCTGAAGCGAGAGAAACTCCACTGGATTGCCAAACAGGTGACCAGGGAAGAAAAATTGATCCCCTAAAGGCGTCCCTTCTTTCACCCGTTCAATTAAATCAGCAATATTCCAGTTAAAATTCGACAACACAATAAGCGAGAGCAAAAACGTTCCTGACATAAGTAGAACCGTTTTAACAATTTGCACCCATGAAGTAGCAACCATGCCACCAAAAACAACGTAGATCGTCATTAAACCACCAATAATAACAACAGAAATAGAATAATCAATATCCAATAATAAACGCAATAAAAAGCCGGATGCAACAAGCTGGGGAATCATATACAGAATAGAAATCATAAATGTACCAACCGCCATGATCCACCGCATTTTGCTACCGGGAAAACGGGAGCAGATAACATCCCCAAGTGAGTACGTACCTAAACGATGGACAGGCTCAGCGATCAGGAATAAAACAATTAAATAGGACACTAAAAAACCGATAGAATATAAAAATCCATCATAGCCATTAATAGCAATTGTTCCAACAATCCCAAGAAATGAAGCTGCACTAATAAAGTCACCGGCAATTGCCATCCCATTCTGAAATCCAGTCAAACTGCCTGCAGCTGTATAAAATCGATTCGTCGTTTTGCTGCGTTTCGCTGCCCAATATGTAATGATTAATGTACAAACAATAATACAAATAAAAAACAGAAAATAGATAAGATTCACATCGACTCCTCCCGTTTGAGTTTCTCAACAATCCGATCAAAGCGCTTTGATTTTATATGATAGATCCACGCCATCGTCCATGTCATCGGTATTTGCAAAAATGCATAAAGCCAGCCCCAGGTTACACCACCTACAAAACTTATCCGATTCATTACATCTGGAAAGAAAATCAATGATAATGGAAGCATAAAATAAAAAGCAAACAGAAAAATCAGAGCAGGAATAAGAAACCGCTTCTTCTCCTGCATCAACTTTTGAAACGTGTTATCCATCC
>NZ_BAAKSZ010000035.1:1607-27924 GCF_059698015.1 Oceanobacillus sp. NCCP-135
AAATTGCCATTACAACTAGAATAATAGATAGGCTAATAATCGAGATTAATGTGGTTGCAAGTGTATATAAAGGCACCTGTTTCATCAATGTATTATATTTTTCTGCAAACACGTAGACAATCGCACCTGTTGGCATAGCAGATAGAATGACAACTGTAGTTGCCCATAAATCATCTTCCAGTGGAAAAACGAAATATACGATAAGAATAGACACCAATGGCAGAATCAATAATTTTAAACCTAATAGGGTAATAAACTCAGATATTTGATAGTGTTTATTTTTCAAAATACTTCGTTGACCTGATAATCCTAACCCTATTGCAAATAAAGCAGCAGGCCCTGCAGCAGGACCAAGAATATCCGTAAATACATAAACAGGCTGTGGAACCGATATCTGTGAAACACCAATAATAATCCCTACTAGTAACGAAGCATTAATGGGGTTTAACAAAACAGATTTTACAACCGTTCCGAACATAGGCAGAATTTTCTTCTTTTCATGATATTCCTTATTCCTGACCCTGGTCACTTCAAATGACACAACCACCATTGTAATAATCGTTAAATCATAAATAAAAGTTACAATTGCAGCCGGAACTGCAGCTTCTTGTCCAAATGCGGTGACTAGTAACGGGATGCCTAAAAATCCAAGATTTCCATATGTCGTAATCATTCCATACATACTAAGTGCAGGGAATTTCTTTTTAAAGAAAAATTTAAAAATGAAGACTGTCAATGTAAAACAAATCAAGACAATCAAAAGATTAGCAAAGATAAATTCCAAATTCACAAGCTGTTCCACAGGCGCATTTGATAGCGAGTGAAACAATAATGCCGGAAGTGCAAAATAATAGACAAAATAGTTTAATGACGATGTACCATTTAATGGTAATAAATTAAGTCTTCCAGCTAAAAATCCACAAAAAATGATAGCGAATATTGGAATGACTACCTGAATCAATACGAGCATTTACATCCCCTTTCGATTTAGACGTATTATAATATGTAGAGAAAATTTAATTCATCTAATTTTCAATCTTATCACAACAATGTCTATAAGCAAGTAAACCGCTTGCTCGAAGCAAACGGCCTATTTCCTATCAAGAATTATATGAATGCTTCTACACTAGAGATCCCAGTTATCAGCCCTTCTTTGTTTTGCTTTATCCTTATGTTTTTTATTAGCCTCCGCACTGCCAATTTCCTTTGAGAACTCAGCATCCTGCTTGCTGGAATCAAATCCGTGCTTATTCTTCTGCTCTGGATCATTTTTCTTTGTTCTTTTCGCCATAATACCCCTCCTTCTTTTCTTTATTATAAGGAGTGAAAATGGAAATATACGTAATTTTTTTCCGTAAAATTGCATAACCTATTCCACTGTTCATAAATATAGTTTAGTGTTAAACTAAATATGATAGTTTAACACTAAACTACTTTTAAGGAGATGAGGAAATTGGGAAAATTACAAGATAAAGTAGTTATTATTACAGGCGGTGCCGGTGGAATTGGCAGCGGTATGGCTAAGGCAATGGTAAAAGAGGGAGCAATTGTTACAATTGTTGATGTTAACGAAGAAACCGGAAAAGAAATGGAAAAGGAATTACAGACTGTTTCTCCTAAGTCCATGTTTCTTAGAGCTGATTTAATGGATCGGGAAAAGCTGGAACAAATTATTACAACAGTAATTGAAAAATACGGCAAGCTTGATGTATTGGTAAATAATGCACATGCTTCTAAGCAAGCAACGATTGAAGAAACAACACAGGAAGATCTGGATTTATCATTTGGCACTGGATTTTATCCAACCTTCTATTTAATGAAGGCTGCACTTCCCTTTTTAAAAGAATCGAAAGGAAATATAATTAATTTTGCATCCGGTGCAGGATTGAATGGTCATGAAACGCAGGGTGCATACGCAGCAGCAAAAGAAGCTATTCGCGGGATTTCACGCGTAGCTGCAAATGAATGGGGCAGATTTGACATTAACGTAAATTTAATAAGCCCCATCGCAAATTCACCTGGTGTAGAGAAATGGGCAAAAGCACAGCCCGAATATTATGAGGAAGTGAAGAAGAAAATTCCAATCGGGCGTTTTGGTGATGTCGAAGAGGATATTGGCCGAGTAGCCGTATTTCTTGCTTCAGAGGATGCAAACTATATTACAGGCCAGACCATCATGGTTGACGGCGGATCCATTATGCTCCGTTAATAATACGATTTACTGGAGAGGATTTTTTGAGACAGCGAAATATTTTCAAACTAATTCATGCAATCGAACAAATGAATAATGAAAACATTATAAGATTCACAAAGGCATTTCAATACCCACTGGGAATATCGCCAATTCTTGTTTTAGCTGAATTAAAATCACATGGCCCTAGGAAACAGGTTGAATTAGCTGAAACGCTTGGCTATACAAAAGGCGCAATGACAAATATTGCTACGAAGCTTTCAAAATTAAAACTGGCAGAAAGATTATACGATGAAAGGGATCGGAGAACGATTCAGTTAAAAATCACATCTACTGGTGAGAAAGCCTTGAACGAAGCACAGGCAATTGGTCAAGATGTATTTATGGAACTTTTTGAAGTGCTTAGTGAAGAAGAAATCAATCAGTATTTAAGGATTCAGGAGAAATTAGTTAAAGGTATTTAAGACAGAAAATCTTAAATTGGAGGAGTTCAGATGAACAGATTAGATGGTAAAGTAGCAATAATCACAGGTGCAGCACGTGGAATGGGAGAGACTCATGCCCGATTATTCATAAATGAAGGCGCAAAAGTAATGATTGCAGATATTCTGAAAGATGAAGGAAGCGCCTTAGCCGAAGAACTTGGAGAAAATGCAACATTCATCAAGCTGGACGTAACAAAAGCAGCTAATTGGCAGGAAGCTGTTGCAGCAACAGAAGAGGCGTTTGGCCCAGTTAATGTATTAGTCAACAATGCTGGTATCAGTATGAATAAATCAATCGAAGAAATAACGGAGGCGGAGTACAGAAAAATTATTGACATTAACCAGGTATCCGTATTTCTTGGCATGAAAGCAGTTTTACCTTCGATAAAAAAAAGTGATAAAGCTTCCATCGTAAATATCTCTTCTATCAATGGTCTTGTTGGTGGCGCAATTGGCTATACCGATTCGAAATTTGCTGTTAGAGGTATGACAAAAGCGGCTGCACTTGAGCTTGCACACTCTGGTATTCGTGTTAATTCTGTTCATCCTGGAGTTATTGAGACCCCAATGATTACACAAGGGGATTCCAAGGATGCTATTAAAGAATTTGCAAAATATATTCCAAATAAACGAATTGCCAAGCCTGAGGAAGTTTCAAAGCTTGTTTTGTATCTCGCTTCTGATGATTCCAGTTATAGCACTGGAGCTGAGTTTGTGGTTGATGGTGGATTGACTGCACAGTAAGCTAATTGGTACTCTTGAGATGCCCCTTAATAGATGTTTTCTATTAAGGGAGCAATTGCCTTTTCAATATAACCAATCCTCCTCGTAAACGTTGGATATAAAATGGTATGGAGCAACAAATTCCACAGAAGGAAGCTTATCTATCTATGCATGAAACAAAAAGAAACATATTCACTCACTATACTATTTTAATTTAAAGTATTTGCTAATTCGCTCTTATTTAATATTTTTCCCTGACAAGCATTATTTTTACAAAAAATAAGTTGGCGTGTTACCATAAATATACGGAATCATTAATAAAAGCTACAAAGGAGTTTTTGAACATGTCATCTTTTTATTCAAAAGAACATACGCATGATTTCCTGACGCAATTAAAGGAACACGCACCAGAACAACTGAAAGCATTTAATGAATTTAATATGAAGGTATTTAAAGATGGATCCTTAACACGAAAGGAAAAAGAATTGGTTGCAGTTGCAACTACACATGTGACACAATGCCCATACTGTATTGATTCACATACAAAAAACGCTAAAAAGGCTGGAGCAACATTGGAAGAGCTGACAGAAGCTGCCTTTGTAACGGCTGCTATAGAGGCTGGAAGTGCAGTCACCCATAGTACCCATGTCCACAATGCAACAGATGAGCGAGCATCTGACGCCCTTTATGAACGTTCCAACTTAAAGCATTTAGGTAAATTAAATACATTTGCCAAAGAAGGGTTTAAAGGATATCAGGACTTTAGTGCTGCAGCAACAAAAGCTGGAAAATTAAGTTCTAAGTTTAAAGAAATTATTGCTGTAGCGGTAGCACATGCTACGCAATGTCCTTATTGCATTGACGTTCACACCAAAAATGCAGCGCGTGAAGGTGCCACTAGTGAAGAACTAGCTGAAGCGATCATGGTAACTGCCGCATTGCGTGCGGGTGGATCGTATGCACATATGAGGATTATGTTTGATAGTTATCAGGATTAGGGAAATTATATTCTTTGGATATAAAAAAATGATAAGCTTATCATGCATGGATAAAGCACCCAAGATGATGGGGCTTTATCTTGATTTTTTTCTCACATACGATGTATTACGCATTTAACCTACTACAGTAGAGTGATTCTTTTAAAATTCAGGACAAAGCGGCTGATAGAACGTCGCCCATCGACAAAACCAATCTAATCCATGCTCGAATAGTCCATCAGACTGATTCTTTGACCATATTGATAAAAATAATATTATCCCAATATTAACACAATTACTCACCATCTATAATAAAATATGATATCAAAAACTGTTATTCCATTTTTTCCAATTCCTGTACCATAAGATCGTAATTCATAGCCCCCAATCGTATAAATTGGATACGACCATTTGAATCAATCATATAGGACGTTGGATATGCCTGAATTTGATAGGTCTCCATTACGTCAGATTCTGGATCCATTGGCACTGGGAACGTCATTTCATATTCCTGTACAAATTTAGTAACCGTATCGTGTGCTTCCGCCATATTAACAGCCAATATAACAACATCCTTATTATCATACAGTTTTTGCATATCCGGGATTTCTGCCCTGCATGGCGGACACCAGGTAGCCCAGAAGTTAAGCAGCACACGTTTTCCTCTGTAATCGGATAATCGTACCGTTTCTCCTGCTGATGTTTCCAATTCAAAATCAGGAGCGATATCCCCTAAGGCAATTCCAATTTCATCCGTGGAGTCTGAAGCATTATTCCCTCCTGATTTCGAATCATTTTCTGATGAACCGATGAAATCATAAACCGCCCAACTAATCATTCCCACAATAATTACAATGAAAATTCCCTTCTTCACTTAAAGATCACCTCTTAGCATTAGAAATAAGGATTACAAAACTAATCACGAAAAATACTTCAACAAACCAAGCCTCCATAATATAACCAAATACCGTTACGAATGGCTGAATACTCGATAAAATGATTAATCCCAGAGACCATCCAATTAACATCACCATTATTAGTAATCTTACCGTAATCCGTCTATGACAGAGAAAAAATAAAATCAGGAGAATAAAAAGCAGGAGCAAATATCCAAAAGTGTATGTGTTGTTATTCCAGACGAATTGAATAAATTCATACAAAAAGGATGCTACTAAAAATACATGCAAAAAGGACTCGATCAATGCAAGGACATTCATCTGTTTTCTGAAAAACTTATAAATAAGCACGATTGCAATAAATAACACCGCTAAGTAAAATGAATCCGAATTACTTGGATAGGCCAATATTGCCAATGGATCTTCTATGAAAATAGAAAAATACAGGATGATTTTTCCTAGCCAGATAAAGATAACGAAATTAACAAGCTGTGAAATTAATTCCTCTATCTGTTTTTTCTTCTGTTCCTTTGATAAATCACTCATTATATAGAAGGAAATAAATCCAGCAATAAAACTCAAAACAATGATGCTGATTGGTATTAATTTGCTTGCAATTACCATGAGACATTTCCTCCGTTTTAGTTTCTAATCCAACTATATATGTTCATTATGAAGTTTTGATGAAAATAATGCCAATCAAGAATACTAAATTATTTTTTGAAGCGACAAAACGGACAATAAGATTTGCTTGTTGTCCATTTCATTATTTTTATTTACTTGCTTATCAATGACCTGTTCGATACTATCCTATCTGTTTCAATTAACAACTTCATTCTCTTAAATCGCATTACTTATATATTATATATAAGAATCAGGCTTTTAGAATGTAGTCAATAATTTAATTTGAGATTATCTTTACATGCACACCTTTCGCCGCTTTGTCATAGGCTGCTTTATTCATCTCCAACACTTTTTCGGAAAGAATAGATGCTCTAACTAATTTATCCCCATATAGAATAGAAGGATCCATCAATCTCATCTTATTTATACGGTGTATATCGTAATTTTTCGCATCCACCTTTACTTTTACGTTTTGATTGATTTTGCTTAATAGATCCTGTATTTCCTTATTTTTAGATGATTGTAATTTATGAATAAGCCTGTTATCATCCATAAGAAAGTCACCTTGGTTAATGATTCTTTTGTCCAATGCCAATTTTAATATTTTTGCTAAAAAATCATTCGCATATATATTTAATGGATCCATAAAGAAGTCTATTACTTCTTTATAATACGTTTTAACAAACCATTCAGCTATTTCAATGCTTTGAAGATATATTTTTCCTTCCCTTACGATTAAATCACTTAAAAACTTCTGCACATCAATTAATGATATCTGTTCATATTCAAACATATCTCGTAATGTATAATCCACTCTATCTGCACATAATTCATTTGCTGGCTGCTCAAGCAATGTCCACGATGAATCATCAAGCAGCATATCTTCATATCTATAATTATATTTCTTGAGAATCGTCGGAATTTCAGATTTTTCGATAACAGAATTATAAATTGCCTCATGATAGTCTTCATTTTGATTATTAAAGACAAAATCAACAACATGAGAAAATGCTGTATGTGATATATCATGTAACACCCCTGCAATTTGCTCCTCTACAGAACCACCCAGTTTCTTAATGAAAAGCATTACTCCAATTGAATGATCATATCGAGTTACATTCCATTTTTCATTAACTAAGTAACTTGCTCCACCTTGGTGAATACCCTTTAACCTTTGAACTGGCTTACTTAATAGTAATTCTTCTAAGACTTTATCTACTGTAAATTCTCCATATAATTTATCTGAAATAATCAATTAAATCTCCCCTTGCTTATTCAAATATTTAACTCACCACTTAGGATTTCCACTTTTTAATAAAAAGTCTTTTGTTCATTTATACAATTAATCATACAATAATCAATCATATATGCGATAGACTTTTTTCATAGTCTTTTCATTAACAGTAGGGGATAGTGCTTGGATTTTGACCAGGGGAGCATCGCTTTGGCGGGGGGTTCGCTACTTTTTACGCCTCCAACGGACATAACTACACGATTCCATGCTCGAATTGTCCATGAGAGCTCTTCTCACGGACATAACGTTGGAGCTAGGAGTAGCTCTATTCCGGGAACTAAGTTATCCACAACATTTGAATTTTATAGTACGCTAAGCAATGAAAAAAGGCGCCTCCCCCACCAGGGTCAGCACCTTCATTCACTTCTTTAAGAAAATAAATCCTTAAAGCGATCCCAGATTCCTTTTTCTTCCTCAACAGGTTCTTCCGTTGTTTCTGGTTCTTCATTTTTAATACGCTCTGTTTTCAACACAAATTGTACCGAATTAACATTTTCGTTTTTATCGGAGACAAATGATATGGCATCAAAATCAGATTTATCATAGTCGCCCATCATCTCATCGATTTCCTCCGTCATTTGTCCTGGTAAATCTTTAGTGGATTGATGCAATTCTGCTGTACCATTATGAAGTTCACCAACACCATTTTCTAGCTCTGTAGTTCCCTTAGACAATTCTCCGATTCCATTGTGTACGTCCTGATAAGAGCTGGATAATTGGCTCACTCCCCCAGTATATTCTACTAAACCGGAGTGAAAGGCTTTATAATTACTGGACAAACTGGCTATCCCTTCCTGCAACTTTGCAAAGCCTTCCATGCTATCCATGTTTTCCAGCGAAGATGAAAGCCCACCAGCAATTGTGTCTAAATTATTAGCCATTTCGGTGAGACCACTAATCGTTTTCTCTAATGTTACATCAACTGCATCAAAGCCTTGTTTCACCTCAGTGTAAGTTCCTTTTGCAGTTTGTGCAGCAGCATACGTTTCAAGAAGTTTTCTAACTACTTCCTGATCTGCATCACTGTTTTTCAATGCTTCTATTTCTTCGTTTGTAATATCTGCAGGAATAGCTTTTATGGCTGCATCCAATGCAGCATAAGCTTCTGCATAATTCTGTTTTAGTAGTCCTAATCCATCTGCAGTTTCCCCTAAGCCACTGGAAATTTCAGTAAGTCCTTCGACTAAACCTTCTATTCCACTTAGATCCATCCCTTCCGTATTACCAAGAGACTTACTCAATATATCAAGAGCTTCTTTAATTTCTTTAGATCCAGCTACTAGTTCAGACGAAGACTTATCAAGATCAGCGATTCCACTTTTGTATTGTACAGAACCGTCATGTAATTCCGCAACACCGTTATTTATTTCAGAAACACCATTACTTAGTTCCCCCACCCCATCGTTTATTTCAGCAATGGCGCCTGTCAGGGATTTCATATCACCAGTCATTTCGTCTACATCCGGTGCTTCTACGGACATCGATGATGGAACACCTGTGATGTCAATGCCGTCTAATTCAAAATCTACTACATCCGCTTCGACCAAGAGTTCTTCTTCATTTTCAGGCATGACGGTAAACGTCACTTGCTCATTCTTCCCGGCATTGGCGACCATTCCGTCTTCCGCCTTGATGTTACTGGCAATTTCTGAGCCGAGTGTAAGCGAGATTTGCAATAGATAGTTTTCAAAAAAGACTGGATTCACCGTCTCATTGGCAGACGTTTCTATCCTAATTTTTAAGCGACCGTCTTTCCCAGCCAGTTCATCCGGGGATATTTTCTTCCCATCCAAGGAATAAGAAACAGCAATATCCCAAGGTAGGGCAGTATCTTCCATATTCCCTTGATAATAAAACTTACCCTCGGATGCTGTGAATTGTACCTTATTGTCACTTTGTTCCAGTTCTGATAAATCGGTTAAGTTCTTCAGGCTGGAGTACGAGCCATAATCAACAACTTTACCCTCTTTTTTAACGTCCAGCGTATTCACAACATAAATTTCCTGTCTGTCACCAGTGGGACTTAGTGTTGCATATACCACTTCATCCTTCGAGGTAACTTTTCCATCCTGCTCAAGCTTTGCTTCCTCGGTCTTACTGTCACTTGAAGAAGCAGTTACAAGAAATGACGGCAAGACAAGGATCACGGCTGCCAAGACTAGGAGTATTTTTCTTCTCATCATCATTTCTCCCTTTTATAATAATTTGCTTTCCATGTTGTTTTTTCTATCAATTTATCAAATACCAACAGAACGGCTGGTAGGAATAACACAACCATAATAAAGGCAAGTAATGCTCCACGTCCCAGTAATAATCCTATGGACGAAACGACGGGGTTGGACGAAGTAAGCCATAGAATAAACCCGACACTAGATAAAATGGAAGCAGAAATCGCAATCGAGAAAATCTTCTCATCGATGGTTTTCTTAATTGCTTGTAGTGCTGGCATTTCTTTTCGATTCTCTTTAAATGCTTCGGTCAGCAAAATACCATAATCAACCGTCGCAGCTAGCTGTACTGTACTGACGATCAGGTATCCTACAAAGACCAGAGAAGAATCAGTAAAGTATGGAATTGATAAATTAATCCAAACAGCCGACTGAATCGTCAGCAGAAGAACTACGGGAAAAGAAATGGATTTAAACGCAACCAACAAAACAATGGCAATGGTGATAACGGTTAGTAAATTAACAACTATATTATCCTTTTGCACAACATTTTTTATTGTCTTCAGTGTCACGCTTTCCCCTAGTGAATAGTAATCATCTCCATAATAACCTTCAGCTGTTTGCTCGACTTCTTCAATTAAGCCAAATGCCGTATCCCCTTCCGTGTCGGTGTTTGTCTGTAGAATGATCCGGCTGTAATTTTCGGAATAAAACTGTTCCGTCACGGATTCATCCAGATACTCAGGAGGGATTGCTGCACTAACTGTGTTGACATAGGATAGAACACTTTTTACATGTTCCGTGTTTTCTAAGTCTTCCACTAATTCTTCTTCTTTCGCTACATCCCCTTTTGGAACAAGCAGTACCATAGAGGTATTTTTCCCAAATTCTTCTTCAATCTTTATTACATCACTGCCAGCCCGGGTTGATTCTGGTTGTTCACCGATCCCATAAATGAAATTAGTTTGACCTTGAGCTAAAAATGCCGGTACAAGGAGAATAAATACTAGGATTAAACTAGGTATTTTAAGTTTCATAACACCATTTCCGATATTTTTAATGCTTGGCAACAGGGGCTTATGCTGGGTTTTATCAATCCATTTATAAAACATAATTGTCAGCGCAGGCAGGAAAACCATGACACTAATAAAGCTTAATAGAATTCCTTTTACCAGGTTGACTCCTAAATCGGAACCAATCTCAAAATTCATAAATGTCAGTGCAATAAAACCAAAGAAGGTGGTTGACGCACTTGCTGCAATCGCAGGGAATGATCGCTTCATCGCAAGCTGCATTGCTTCCTTAGGATCTGCTACCTTCTGCCGGTAATCTGAAAAACTATGAAGCAGAAAAATAGCATAATCCAGTGAAACCGCAAGCTGCAGAATCGGTGCGACCGACTGCGTAACAAAGGATATTTCACCGAGAAAAATATTCGTTCCTAAATTAATCAATACCGAAACACCAATAGCCGTCAGGAAGAATACCGGTTCAATCCAAGAACTGGTGGACAGAACCAAAATGATGATGATAATCGGTATCAATAATGCAGCAGCATACATGGTTTCGGTAAAAGCCATCTTTTGTTGCGTCGCCGTGTTTAGCGCTTCCCCTGCCATGGCATTTTCTTTACCAATCAGCTCATAAATGGCATCCGTAGTCGCCACTTCATCTCCTTCACGAATACTGAAGGAAAATAGTGCATTTTTATCTTTGTAATAAGTTTCCACTGTATCCTGATCAACCATTTCGATCGGAGTTTTTATATCGACGGCATCATCTAACCAGGTAACGTCTGACACGCCATCGATGGAGGCAAGCTGATCTTTATATTCAAGTGCCTCCTGTATGGTAACGTCATTTATCATGACACTAGTATTCGGAACAGAACCATCAAACTCCTGATCCATGACATCCATTGCTTTCGTAGACGGAGCATCTTCCGGCAAATAATCTACCATATTGTAGTTAACAGAAACGGTAAACTGAACAACGGCGCTGATTACTGCAATAATTAAAAAAGCAATAACGATGGGCTTTTTACGTTTTATGATTCGTGTTGCAATGCCTATAACAATTCACCCTCTCTTGCTAGTTTAATAGCGTAAGCATCCGTGTAGCGGCGTATGGACTGTGCCCCACAGGACGTGGGGTGGTTCGACTTTGCCACGTGATGTGATGGTCTTAGTCGAACATTCCTTCGCAGGAGTTAGAGGAAGTCCACTAGTCGCTGAACGCTGAAGCTAGACATATCAAAAATTCCACTATATCATTATATAAAACACGCTGTTGCTTTTACAACAATCAGTTTCGCAAAATACGTATGTTTCCCAACATATTTTTTTATTCTGTTGGAAAATGTGAAATTTTTAGGAGGGATTCCTTTGACTTCTGATAAATTGGATCGACGAAAAAAATATACCCGGATGGTTTTAAAAGATAGCCTAATGAATTTGTTGAAGAAAAAACAAATTTCAACAATTACGGTTAAAGAAATATGTGAACTGGCCGATATCAATCGCTCGACATTCTATGCCCATTACGCCGATCAATTTGACCTGTTTGAACAAATAGAAGAAGAGCTGATCGAAGAAATGATTAGGTACCTAAGTACGTACGATGTTGAGAAAGAAGATGAAGCCTTACAAATGACAGAAAGATTGATTAAATACTTTGCTTCCAAGCAGGACGAATGCCAAACGCTTCTCAACGAAAATGCAAATTCCTCCTTCGAGAAGAAAGTGGTAATTGTCGCACATCGCTTCATTATGAAAAATTTGATGGAGTTAAAGCCACTCGATCAGGACATTACCAAGTACTTGAGCTCTTTTATCGTAAGCGGAAGTATTCAAGTGATGAAAGTGTGGTTGAACAACGGCATGGATAAATCACCAAAGGAAATGGCTGAGATTATTATTAATGTGATTAATAAAGGGATTTTGGGGTTTAGGTGATTGAGAGGGTCAACAACAATTACCTCAAACATCACTAAATAAGTAAAAAAAGCTTCCCAAAAAAGTTTTCACAACTACTGGGAAGCTCCATTTAGAAAATCCTCGATGTAGCTTTTTACTCTATACACACCGTTTATTCTATTATTTAAACCTTTGAATCGGTTTTGGATCCAAACTGATATTGATTTGTTTTGTCTCTTGGTATTCATCCAATCCATATGTCCCAAGGCTTCTGCAGATACCACTCTGCTTATATCCTACCCATGGTGCGACTATGAAAAACAATTTGATATTTCCTATCCTGAATTTAGGGAAATCCTCATTACTTTCATAACGATATTCGGTAAGTAAACCGTTTTAGCTATATCCCGGATCGTTAGCGAATTTACATCTGTTCTTCCTTTGTTCGCAAATCGACCTATTCCGTTTAAACAATAATCTGCTAGCAGATAGATTTAGAAATAAATGTCGGCGACTAAAGTCACTTTTCAGGCTGAAGTCCTGCTCAAAGCCCTTATACTTAAGCATACTCTAATCCCCTGCAACACAAGACGTGATACATAATATTTTTTGGACAGTTCAACTCAAACATTCGCTTCATCATATATAAAGTCCGACTCAAAGCCAAGATCGTGCAGCATTTGGTGGTCTTCCGTATCTTCCCGGCCGAGGGTTGTCAAATAATTACCGATAAAAATTGAGTTAGCTGCATACAATCCAAGTGGCTGAAGACTTTTTAAATTAACCTCTCTACCACCAGAAATACGTATCTCTTTTGTCGGATTAACATAACGAAACATGGCAAGCACTTTCAAACAATATATCGGATTTAGTTCGTTAGTTCCTTCTAGCATGGTTCCGTCAATCGCATGCAGAAAATTTACCGGTATAGAATCTACATCCAGCTCTTTTAATGCCTTGGCCATTTGCACAACGTCTTCCTCTGTTTCCTTCATTCCTACAATAACACCTGAACATGGTGACATACCTGCTCGCTTTGCTTGATTTACAGTCCTAACCCGATCCTGATACGTATGACTTGTCGTAATCGCATCATGATGATTTTCTGAAGTATTGATATTATGATTGTAGCGGCTGACACCAGCCTGTTTTAGCTTATCAGCCTGACCGGGTTTCAATATACCAAGACAGGCACAGATTTTCAGATCGTATTTTGATTTGATTTCTTCGACTGCCTCAGCTATATGATTCAATTCCCGATCAGTCGGACCCCTGCCGCTCGCCACAATACAGTAGGTACCAGAGTGCATCTGCTGTGCTTTCTCAGCACCTTTTATAATCGAATTCTTGTCCAGCATCCGATACTTTTCAATTGGTGTACTAGAGTCTCTCGACTGTGCGCAATATCCACAGTTTTCTGAGCAATTTCCAGATTTTGTATTAATAATCATATTCAGTTTCACTTTGTTTCCATAATAATGTTTACGAATCTGATATGCACCGTTTAACAATTGCAAAATATCCTCGTTAGGGCTTTTCAATATGCCCATTGCTTCCTCATCCGTCAGTTCATATCCATCCAAAACACCTTTTGCAAGTTTACTGTATTCCATATATGCATCTCCTCCACGAAATTTACGCTGCATTCTCTTTTTGAAAACGTTGAACCCCGATACCTGATTTTCGGAGTCTGTATGCGAATAATCCTGCACTAATTGAAAGAATAATATCTTTCGGTAATGGCACCATCATCCATGCCCACACCAGTCCATATGTCAATCCATCCGGCGCATCAAACCAGAAAAGATATGCCGCATACATCCAGTTAGTCCCAAAAACATAATTAATTGCCATACCAATCAGTGCCGCAGTTATGTACATTGGTAGGCTCCGCTTCTTTTCAACCAGTTTTCCCGCAACATAAGCTACCAGAATAAAAGACAAAATGAAACCAAATGTCGGCGAAAAGATAACCGCAGCCCCACCTTTGAACTGTGCAAATATAGGCGCACCTACAAGCCCGAGTATCATGTAAACAAACATAGAAAATGCTCCAAGTCTGCTTCCCAGTACGATACCCGCCAACACTGCAAAAAATGTCTGCAACGTAATCGGCACACCACCAACAATCATAAATGGAGCAATTGATGTGATATTTGCACCGATTGCAGTCATTGCTACAAACACGCTGGATGTAGTAATACTAAGTGCTTGCCAATTTTTTTTTGCCATAATTGTCACCTCTTCTCTATATATTGTTTACCTGAAAAAAAATAGGTTAACAATTGCAATATAAAGAATATCATAAACTCTTATAAAATAGAAGTCTTTTAAAATAAAAATTGAAGATTCTAGTATGAAGGAATTTCCAGGCTTTCAAACCAAAAGTTGGGTTAAATCAAAACTAGGGTTTAATCCCTTAGTACTTGTCACAGTTGTAAACCATCAAACGGAAGACCATTCCCATCCACCGAGGATATTTTACAGGAAGCATTGTTCTCGCTACAGAGTTACTTTCTAAAAAACTAAACAACCTCTCTCAGATGCGTTACACTAATAGTAGAGGATTCGGATGACGAATAGCGATAAGTTCGTCATGTTTTCGTGTCCTCAAAAATGACAAAGGAACTTACAATGAAATCAAATGCAAATTTCTATAATACAGATGATACCCAATTGTCGCAGTGCTTTACCGGGTGAAATCATCTTTAAACATAGAATAGAACAAGTAAGCCGAGGTGAGCATGAATCTATGTGGAATCAGCTAGTCCAGGATTACCATTACCTTGGTCAACTTGTCGACAGGCAGCGGTACACCGGAACCAGTTACCAAACAGCAAACTGGATCTATGTCGGAGAAAGTGGAGGATATGAAAAAGTTGGTAGAACGTACCGTTATCATGGTAACAAGAAGGCAATTTACATGTATGTCATAGAATGTATGTCATAGAAAAAAACTTCGTTACTACTCAGAGGATCGAAACACCGCTAAAAAAATGCAACCCAAATAAGGGGCATATCACCCCTGTATTTGAGTCATATTAAATTATCCATATGTCTATTTTGGAACAAATGGGATTCCTTTAAAGGCATCCTGAAGGTTTTCCATCACTGGCTTCCCCTGTTTCTTTAGGGTAGATACATATCCGCTGATTCTGCGAAACCCGCCGGATACTTTTTGTTGAACTTTGATCATCCGCACATCCTGTTCAGCCCTGTTATTGGTGAACGGAACCCGGAAATCATGCATGAAAAGCAGCACATGATCACGGTACTTATCCAGACGGTCCAACAGATTTTTTTCCTTGCTTTGCTTCCTTCTCCCCTTTTTCTTTTCTTTTGGAGGAGGTGGAGTTGGATTCACCGTTAACCCCTGTTGAATAATGGCATCATATCTTGCCTCGAACCGGGATAATTGTTCTGGATCCAAACAATCTATAGTTTTGTCAACCTTTGCTTCAACAGCGGACTTGATTTCATACAATAGATTCAGCATGTCCTTTGCCCAATCCTGTCCACCCTGTTCCATGATTGCCAGTAATTCTCGTTCATGGTGGACGTTACAAAGCGCATGTTGGCAGTCTTCATATCGATAGTAAGCACGCCACCCATCATGTACAGCGATGTTTTGATATTCTGGGGGAATCCCTGCTTCATCCATCCCGTCTTTCCCGCGTTTGAGATCCATCGTGTAATGGGTCATCTGATCAGTCCCAGCGGTGTGAAGCCAGTGGTTTTTCCCTTTTATACGTGTCCCGGATTCATCAAAGTGAACGACAGGAGAATGAATCAGTTTCTGTTTCACTTCTTCCTCATAGGGAAGCAACTGCTCATATCATTTTTTGTTGGTGTTGTAAAGTGTTCCTTCACTAATTCCTGCCCTGTTAGATCTTTTAGTAGTTCGCTAATCCGGGCAGAAGGAATCAACTGATAGACGCTCAAGTAACTGGCAAAAGATTTAAAGTTTGATCCATACTGGACAGAATAAGGTACTTCTTCTGGGAATGACGCCTCATTTTTATGGTGGCAATGTGGGCATTGTGTAGATGCTGCCTGATGCTCCGTCACTTCCATTTTTGCTAGCAATTCATAAATTTGGCGTCGTTTGTACGTATCAGAAGGTACATTTTCCAAATTGTATCCGCATGCTTGACTTGTGGACACTGAGTGGGTGACGATGCGATCGGGATCATCTTTCATCTCCAGAAAGTTTCCTTTATGTCCCTTTTGTCCGCCACTGGCTTTCCCGCTTTTTTTTAAAAAGTTTCTTTGTGGGTGCTGAGTAGTTACACCATCTTTTAATATTCTTCCTTACTTATATTTACTTAATATTTCATCTGGAATATGACAATAATCATTCGGAAATCTAGCTAACCTATCTTGATGTTCTTCTGCACTTCTCACATAGTTTGTAAGAGGTAATACTTCAACAACTATAAGGTCATAATCATATCTCACACTAAGAAACTCCTCCGCTTCTTTTAAGTGTTCACGCTTTTCACTATATACTCCTGTTCTGTATTTCTCGCCAACATCCTGTCCTTGTTTATTCAAACTGTATGGATCAATAATTTCAAATAAATATGCCATTAATTCCCTGATTGTTACAACTGTCGGATCAAACCCTGTTTTGACACATTCGGCATACCCATCATAATCACCCTCAAGTGTATTTCTTATTCCATTAGCTCTTCCCGCTTCTGTAAACTTAACTCCAGGTAAAGTTTTTATAAAAGCTTGTACTCCCCATAAACATCCACCTGCAAAATATACTACTTCCACATTGTTCTCTCCCTCCGTATAGAATATATCCTGATATGGCAGTAAAAAGAATATAATTTAAACTCTCCATTTATCATTTGATGTCGCACATTCAGAACATACTGTTGTTAAGTGAAATCCACTATATGCTCTACCACAACTTTGACACTTCGGGTGCCAGTCATGTATAAATTCTAGCTATTTAATCTTCCTTCTTTTATATTATTCGTTTAATTTTATCAAAAATAGTGATAGAAAACTTCTTCTCTATGTTAATGTCTCTCTATTTTTAACACAAGAATAAATTCCCATAATTGTGAATTATAGTGGTAATATTTTTCAGTTAAATAGCAGTTTGCTACACAAAGATATTTTTTGACTCTTCCACTAAACTTTCAGTTAGTTTAAGATCATTACTTCACATTCTCTCCATTTGTTTCAACACACCAAATTTCCCTCTCATTAACATGTTAAAGAGAACGTTAACAATAACAGATATTATCAGTATATTTTTATGATTTTTTATGCTAAATCATATGTTATAATCAAGTAATCACTGATATGTAAGGAAAAGCAAGAGACCAAAACATATGCGATTTGGTCTCCTAATTAGTATACTATTTCGTATGTTAGCGTATATTTCTCCACCGAAACAGAGCTGCTTACTGAAAGGCTTTGAAAATATTCACATTCACACACTGGCTACTTTTTCCGTCTAATGCCGATAACACGTCCAATTTCTTCGGGAGTAGCTTCTGGTATGTGTTTTTCAGCTAGTTCCACAACACCATTATTAATTATTTCCGGGAATACTGCGGCCTTCCCTTTTGACTGATCGATTCCCATTAGCATTTGTTCACTTGTTGCGGCACGTTTGCCATTTTCCCCGATAAGTTCAAAAAAAACATGCAAGCGTTTTTCGTCGTAATCAATCAACTGTAACTGAACTTCAAATGGTTCGCCTAATTTCATTTCATCCAAATAACAGACATGGCTCTCCATCGTGTAGATCGTATAATTGTTTTCTTTGCGGAATTCATCGGTTATTCCGATAAAATTCATCATCCGGTCGACACCCCAGCTGAATGCACGAATATATTCCGCATCATTCATATGGCCGTTATAGTCAATCCATTCCTCAGGAACTTCATGCTGAATAATGACTTTTGGATTACCCACATTCATTCCCCCTTGTATATTATTGATATTACAATCTTCCTGAGAGATTTGCACCCGGCCAGTATTTTTCCAGCAGCTGCTGAAGCTCAATTAAAAACTGATCGCGGCGGTCTTCCAGCATTTCCATTTCCGTTTCTCCAGTCTGTGCTTTACTTCCGGTAATCACCTTTTCTGCCAGTTCATCGGTTAATTCTGGTGCCTCCAATTTTGTCCATGGTAATTTCAAAGCGGGACCAAATTGTTCTAGTAGGTGGCGCATACCTTCCTTGCCGCCACCCATATGCAATGTCATGAACGGTCCCATCAGTGCCCAACGAAGTCCAGGTCCATAAATGATGGATGCATCTACTTCTTCTGTCGTTGCCACACCGTCATTGACGATATGCAATGATTCACGCCAGATTGCTTCCATTAAGCGGTCGGCGATATGACCTTCAATCTCCTGACGAACAACAAGTGGTTTCATCTTCAATGCATGGTAAAAGTCCTTTGCCTTTGATATATATTTTTTTTCTGTTTTATTCCCACCAACAAGCTCAACAAGTGGCATGAGATAGACTGGATTAAACGGATGGGCGACCATTACCCGCTCCGGAGCATTTTCACAGTCTGCCTGCAATATACTTGGCAATATACCGGATGTGCTTGAGGCAATAATTGCTTCTTTCGGTGCAAATTTATCAATCGTTGCAATAACATTTCGTTTTAATTCTTCACGTTCCGGTACATTCTCCTGAACAAATTCTGCTTGGGATAGCGCCTTTTTTAGATCTTGTTCAAAGAAGAGATTATCACTTGAAGCACCTTCTGCAAGACCGATTTTTTCGATATATGGCCATGCACGTTTTACCGCTTCACGGGTACGCGCTTCGGCCGTTGGATCTGGGTCTGATGCTGTTACATGGAAGCCACCTGCTAGGAATCGTGTAATCCAGCCATTACCGATGACCCCTGTCCCTACAACGGTAATATGTTTGTTTGGAATCTTAGTTGTCATATTAGTCCTTCTTTCCATATGGATTTAATAAATTTAAATGTTCACGTGCTTCTTGCGGTGTCATAATATCGGAGCCAAGGCTTTGCACAATTCCTACTGCTTTATCGACAAGCTGCTCATTTGTTGCCAGCTGCCCCTTTTTTAGATAGAGATTATCTTCCAAACCAACACGAACACTTCCACCCTGTAGCAATGATTCAGCGACTATCGGCATTTGCATGCGTCCAATTCCGAATGCCGCCCAATTAGCGTTTTCTGGAATCCGGCTCTTCATGTAGGAAAGAGTTTCAGCATCCGCAGCAGCACCCCATGGAATACCAAGACAGAACTGGAATAATGGATCCCCCTCAATCAGTCCTTCATCAATCAGTTGGTTGGCAAAGCGAACATGGCCAGTATCAAAGCATTCCAATTCAGGTTTAACACCGCTCTCCTGTACAAGTTTCGCCTGCTTCCTTAACCAGTCAGTCGGGCTGACATACAGCATATCACCGAAATTAATGCTTCCACAGTCAAGGGTGCACATTTCCGGTAGGAGTTTGCCTATCGGTTCATGGCGTTCTTCGGGAGTTTGGATGTCTGTACCCGCACCACCTTTTGTTGGATCGTCCGTACTCGGGATCCAATCACCGCCACCACCTGAAGTGATATTGATGACCACATCTGTTTTTGATTCTCGAATGCGTTCCACAACCTCCTCGTAAAGGCTCAAATCATGGCTCAATTTCCCGGTTTTTGGGTCACGGACATGAAGATGTGCAATGGTTGCTCCAGCTCTAGCTGCTTTGATGGCTGAATCAGCAATTTCCTTTGGTGTCACGGGGACGTGCTGACTTTTTGCTGTTGTGTCACCTGCTCCTGTTAATGCACATGATAAAATTACTTTATTATTCATCGTAATCCACTCCTGTCTGTTTTTTAGGTACATGTTTAAATATTTCTCCGCTCTCAAAAAAATCGGCTACCCGGCGAATCCAGTCATAATAATCCATCCAGTCTCTAATTTCTTCGAGGAGTTCATTAATAGCCTGTTCATCTTTCTTGGTCAAATCTTCCTTCTCTTGTAACTGATTCATTTTTTTCATAAGTCGTTGTTCAAAGCCACGACTCCGATTAATCGCTTTTTGCCATGTAGAGTTAAAAAGGGAAATGAATGTCTGGTAATAGTCCTCTTCAACTGCGTATAAATCTTTTCGAACACCTTTTTTAAAGACGCGCTCAGCAATGTTCATATCAATCATTTCCCGAACGACCTGACTCATTCGCGTTTTACTCATTCCCGTTTCTGCCGATAATTCATCCAATGTCATTGGTTTTCTGTTCATATAGATGATTCCTAGAATACGCCCAACAGTTGTAGAAACACCGAAAGCATTCATGTTATCTGATATTTTTTCAATAAATTGTGCTTTAACATCTTCAATATTTTCGATATGATTATCCATTTTAACTCCCCTTTTCTCAGGTGTTGATTGAATCTCAACATATCAGATATCAGCAAGCGGCAATATGAGCTTTGAGGGTGTTTTTCCTCCTTGGTAAATATGCTCCATCGCAGTTTTTCCAGTTACATGTGTTTTTGTTGTTGTTCCATTATTTAAATTTATATCGTACAACGGGGCTTTGCTTGCTGTTATATCCAAACGAACAGAATGTCCCTTTTTCAGCGTATATGCTGTTGTTCCTATTTCAAGCTCTAACTGAAATGGCTTATGAAGTGTTTCCACCTTTTCCCGATGGAACGTATCGATGATGTTATAGACATGCCCCGATTTGTCCACATCTGAGAGCCTTAAGGCGATATCAAATAGTTCAGATGGAGAAGCACCCCAGATGACTGCCTTCACGGTACCGAGCAGCTGTTTCTCCACTTCAAGCGGTTCACTCGTGTAGACTAATACATCCTCTAGCTCTTGGATATCACTAATTTCAAACATACCCGACCCATGTCCTGCGATGAGAACATTCCCACCTCGGATCGGTATCGTGTGAGCTGGATCCAGTTTCAAGGCGCTTTTCGATTGTATCGACAAGGCTTCAGAGCTTAGCCTGCCATCCCCGTGACGCGTTTGTGAATTTCCATTACTGTGGAGATATAATTCACTGAACGCTTTCGCATGCGGCCAGCCATCAAAGGCTTCCCATTTATTCTGCTCCATTAAATAGAAGTGAACAGGTTTCTCGATCGACATTGGTTTATCTTTCAGCCATTTATCAAACCATTTAATATGAATTTCTGTTGGGTCTTTTACTTTGTCGACTCCAATATTTTCTGCTGCATGTTGGAAAAATCTCTCTCCAGCACGTCCAGTCATTTCTTCATGTGTCCACGGACCAATCCAAAGCATTTTTGACCCGTCATAAGCATGATACAATTCCAATGTTGATGTTAATAACGCATCAAACCAGCCGCCCATAAACAATGCAGGAATCCCGGTATTTTCTAACTTGTCAAAAAGCCTTGTTTTTTCCTTCCATTCAGGTGACAGTTTGTCCTGCATTATATCAAAGAAAAAGGAATTCGGATCAAGGTCCTTCATCGGCTGAAACTCATCAGCAGGTTTATGGAATAACCATTCCGGCATATTTTCTACATAGTTTTGAAATTTCCTTTTATCCAATCGGTTGCTTCGCTTTAACTGATCCTCGATGATGGAACCCAGTACCCATGTTTCAAATTTCCCTATTGCATTTACTGCTCCTGCTTTAGTTGAAGTATCCTTAAATGGATCCCCCATTGTCATAACCGGTGCAATTGCTTTTAGGGAAGGAGGTTTTTCCACCGCTGCAGCGAGCTGTGTATAGCCATGGTAGGACATACCAAACAACCCGACACTTCCATCAGAGAAGGGAAGCTTTGCAGCCCACTCAACGGCATCATAACCATCTTTCCCTTCATGAATAAATGGGTAAAATTCCCCTTCAGATGCAAACCTTCCACGAACATCTTGGAGAATGACCGCATAACCTGCCTCTACCATCCGAGGAACATCTAGGTATTCATTATAATAACGCGGTGTTTCCTTATCATATGGCAACCGGAGCATCAATACTGGATATAATCCTTGATCGTTCGGACGATATACATCTGACTGTAAAACTGTGCCATCACGCAGTTGACAGGGAAGGTTTTTTTTTACCTTTATATTGGTTTCCCCCATATTCATCAGCCCTTTCCATGCAATTAAATAACTTACAAAGACTCTAATCCATTATATTATACGAGGTTACGATGATTTTACCGGCTGTAATTTCCGTTCGATCCAGCCCATAATCATATCTGCAGCAATAGCCATGAAAGCGGTTGGGATTGCTCCAGCCAAGATGATTGCCGTTCCATCAGTGGCATTCGTTCCGGTCAAAATAATTGCACCGAGTCCACCAGCACCGACAAATGCTCCAATTGCCGCAACCCCGATTCCGATAACAATCGCTGTCCGCAAGCCAGCCATAATGACACTGATTGCGAGCGGAAGTTCAACCATACGTAAAAGCTGGAAACGAGTCATCCCAGAAGCATACCCTGCTTCAATAATATTTTTATCCACATTTTTCATGCCAACATACGTATTTTGTGTAATTGGTAAAATCGAATATAGCATTAACGTAAAAATCGCCGTATTTGCTCCAAGTCCAAGAACGATCATAATCACAGCCATCGCCCCCAAGGCTGGAATGGTCTGGATAATGCTACCGAATGCAAGTACCCAGCTGCTTAGCTTTGTGTATTTTGCAATTAGAATTCCTAAGGGGATCGAGATAATCGCTGCAAATAAAACGCCATATGCCGCCATTAAAAAGTGTCTATAAAATTGAATCCAAATATAGTCACCATTATTACTGACATAGGTTATAAATTGTTCCAATGTTTCCATCTCACTGTCCCCCTTTACCTTCATTTAAAAAGTAGTTATTACTTTCAAGAAACTGTTTGGCCACTTTTCTTGGATTGATCAATTTAACATCTGCATTATAATTCAATTCTTGCATTTTTTCTGTTGAAATTTGACCGGAAAGTCTATCCATAATGTCCTTAATTTCTGGATGCTTTTTCAATGTTTCATTGGCAACAACTGGGGATGCATCATATGGCGGGAAGAAACGCCGATCATCCTTTAGAACCTTCAAATTGAATTCCCGAATTCTTCCATCCGAGGAATATGCCAGCACGACATCCATACTGCCAGTTGCTGCTGCCTGGTATACCAGCCCGATATTCATTGGATAAACTTCCCCAAATGAGAAATACATCTCCTGAAATCCATCATATCCGTCTCCTTTACGATTAATCCAGGCATTATCGACCCCAAAACGAAGGGTCTCTGCATAGGCCTCTAAATCAGAAACGGTTTCAATATTATTTTTTTCAGCAAATTCTTCCGTCACCGCTACGGAATAGCTGTTCTCAAAGCCATACGTAGGTCCCCATGTTTGATGAAAACGTTCCTCGAATTCACGTTCAACGATTTCCAGTGCTCTATCCGGATCAGTAATCGGATCCATTCCTAGCGCACCGGATAAATCTGTTCCTGTATATCTTGTACTTGTGATATCCAAGTCACCTTGCATCATTCCCTGATGCTGAACGATCGATGACCCCAGATGTGTCACAAGATCGGTATCTGCATCCGTTTCCCGCTCAATCATAATTGCCAGCATTTCTGCAAGTATATGTGATTCCGATGTACCCAGTGCTCCGATCTTAATCGTATCCTTTGTTGTGCTTGCAAGACCCGGCAGCGAGCAGCCTGTAAGCATCACAAGCAAAACAAGCAAAAGTATAGCTTTCTTCACTGCTTTTCACCTCCAAAATTATGCTGTTTCATATGAATCCTTTAACCCTTCAGGAGTCAATTTATTTTCTAAAACGGCCAATGACCTGTCTGCAATCAATGCTAGAATAGTCGCTGGTATTGTCCCCGCTAAAATTAATGATGGCTGATATAAGTTCAATCCATCAAAAATAAAATCACCAAGACCACCACCGCCAATAAATGCTGCAAGTGTTGCCCAGCCAATCAGATAGACAGTCGACAAGCGAATACCAGCCATGATTACCGGCAGTGACAATGGCAGCTCCATTTTTAAAATCGATTGCCAATTACTCATTCCCATTCCTTTTCCTGCTTCTACTACACCATAATCAACATCGCGAACACCAATATACGTATTACGCAAAATCGGAAGCAGCGAATAAAAGAACAATGCTGCAATTGCTGGTATTTTTCCTACACCTAAAATTGGTATGAAAAACGCAAGTATCGCTAAGCTAGGGATAGTTTGTAATATACCTATAAAGCTAATAAAACGATCCGCAAATTTTGGAACCCTTGAAAGCAATATCCCTAACGGTACAGCTACAATAACACCAAGTAAAATAGCTGCCAATGAAATGTAAAAATGCTCCCACGTTTTGATCAAAAGGTCATTGCCATGTGATGAAAGAAATTCCATCATTATCGTCCACCTCCTATTCTGCTTCAGCGACAGTATTTTCAAGTTCCATACCATCGCCCCAAATTGTATCGTATAAAATATTTGCCAGTGCTGCTCTTGTGATTATTCCTGTCAGCCGCTCTTTATCATCGACAACAGGCACATATTTTGCCCCACGGCGCAGAATCTTGTGCACCGTATCTCGTAATAAACTATCTTCTGTAACCGTAAAGATTTCCGTGTCCATCACTTCTTCAACAAGCTTTGCTTTTTTATAATTCAGGTTTATTGCTTCAATATCAATATAGCCTTGCAATACGTTGTCAACATCAACAACAAGCAGTGAGTCAACTTTCTTATCACGCATCGTTGCAATAGCGGACTTTAATGAAGTTCCTGGTTGAACGGTAATTGGAGTACCCCCAGTAATCTGTCCAACGGTAGTGACATCTGGGCGCCCTTGAATTAAACGTTCTTTGCCAAGGAATTCTTCCACAAATTCATTTGCTGGATTTCTTAGAATCTCGTCCGGTGTGTCAGCCTGGACAATTTCACCGTCCCTTATTATCACAACACGATCGGCAAGCTTCAATGCTTCATCCATATCATGTGTAACGAAAACAATCGTTTTCCCTAAATCCTTCTGCAACTTTTTAAATTCCTCTTGAAGGGAATCTCTCGTAATCGGGTCAAGTGCACCAAACGGTTCGTCCATTAATATTAATGGTGGATTCGCTGCAAGAGCACGTAATACACCAATCCGCTGCTGCTGTCCCCCACTTAATTCATGCGGGTATTTATCCAAATAGTCTTCGGACATATTTACTAGTTTCAATAGCTCACGTGCACGTTTATCCTTTTTTTCTTTTGACCATTTTAATAATGTCCCAACCAAAGCAATGTTTTCTTTGATCGTCATATGTGGCATCAAACCAATTTGCTGGATCACATACCCAATGGAACGGCGCAGCTCAACCGGATTCTGATCTTTAATATCTTTACCATCAACAAGAATGTTCCCCTCTGTAATATCTATCAGTCGGTTCACCATTTTCATTGTTGTTGTCTTGCCACACCCACTTGGACCAATAAAACAAATGAATTCGCCTTTTTCAATTTTCAAATTCAACTTATTGACAGCTAGTATTCCGTCATCGTATCGCTTTGTTACATTTTTAAACTCTAACAATACCCTACACCTCCATAGTTACTTTCGCTCTACATCAACTTTCTTAGTATAACCAACTACCACTATTAAACAAAAGGGCATATAAGTTCATAAAGTTTTAAAAATCTATGCAATTTTTATTGTATAAAATTTATAACGTGTTTATCATACAATTCCTCTGTTTTCCTCTTAATAAAGTGAAACTTCATTCAGTGGGGTTTCCCTTCCTCCCCCACTGAATGTTAGTAACTCATGGCATGACCTAAAGGCCCTTGAACAGAATCAGGAAATTTACGGGCTGTTTATACCGCAAGGGTATGACACAAGGCCCTCCCCCACCTGCGCGTCTAGGATTTCTCACGCTTGGAGGTGGGGGTGTTACAGCCCGTTAATGCGTGAAAAAAGCTGTATTTGATTTTTGGGATAAAAATTAAACAGTAGAGTAGGAGGAGGGATTTCGCCCTCCGACCTCTCATCAAACCGTACGTGCAGATTTCCCGCAT
>NZ_BAAKSZ010000036.1:0-26875 GCF_059698015.1 Oceanobacillus sp. NCCP-135
AGCAGGAAAGATAGGCTAAGAACATAGCTTGTAAACCCTGTTTTTGGGGGTGCGAAACTTAAGTAATTAACTTGAACAGGAGTTTGAATGAATGGCACATTTTACAATTAATCAGGAGATTATAAAAGGTGAGACTCTCCCCTCATTTTCCCTTACCGTTGAAGATTCGCATGCGACAGCTGTTTATAGTGATACAGATATGCAGGCTGAGTTGGTGAAAGTTCTCCGTAGCAATGCCAAGATTTCGGTTTTTGATCAGCAGGAAGGATTATACACCCGTCTAACTGTGGAAAACAATATCGCCTTTTTTCATAAGTGGTTTGGATGTCAGACACCATTGCCTGAAATTCTCGTGCAGTTTGAGCTGCAAAGCTGTGCAAAAAATCCTTTGCACACCTGTTCGGAATCAGAAATCCGCCGGGTCTACTTCGCCAAATATTATATGAGCGGCGCTCATCCGATGGTGTTCCGTGAACCGATCCACGGTGTTGATGTCATGACAATCAATACCTTCATCAATATGCTTCGAAAAATAAAGGATGATCACATACCTATACTCCTTTTAGTTTCTAACCTAGAACATGCGCTTTTACTTGGAGATATTGCATACAAGCTTCAGCAAAACGGTATACAGCAAGTTGAAATTGATGAGGAGGAATCGGGTAATTCTGAATTGGAGAGTTCTAAGGGCACCAGTCCAGCGTTTGCAAATCTATTTAAGATCACGGCAAAAGTAGATGATAAAATGATCCTTTTTGACCCGCCTGAAATTGACTACATCGAGAGCCAGGATGGAAAGGCGATGATTGTCATCAATGATGAATCCTATACGATGGATTCCACACTGTCCGAAATAGAAAAGAAATTAGAGGTTTACGGTTTTTATCGTTGCCACCGATCCTATATCGTGAACCTGCAAAAGGTGCGTGAAATTATTACATGGTCAAAAAATACGTATTCACTCAGAATTAATAATAAAATACAGTCAACCATTCCGCTGTCACGAACCAAAATTCAGGATATCCAGGAGAAATTCAGCCTGGAATAGGTACAGTTCAGCCCGAATAGCTGGATCAGACCAGCTTTCACACGTGGTTTTTCAACTTAAACCCGGTACAGTTCACTCAATTTATGGTACATTCCACTCCAATATGACTGCATCCTTAAGCCTCATCAGCTACGATTAAAGCAGTTGATCGAAGGAGGTTTTCAATTGAAAAACGCAATTGAAGTAACAGGAATGCGAAAAGTGTTTGGCAAAAACACCGCCATTAAACAGGTCAGTTTCAATGTAAAAAAGGGTGAGATTTTTGGACTGCTTGGTCCAAGTGGATCTGGCAAAACAACTACGATTAAAATTTTAACCGGAGAGCTGGCACAAACTGCCGGTGACGTGAAAGTGCTCGGTATGAATTCAGCAAGGTTTACAACATCCAATTTCAAATCCAAGATAGGAATATTATCGGATAACAGCTCATTGTATGAGCGGCTGACCGTCTATGACAACCTGAAATTATTTTGTAAATTATACAATGCAGCCCTAAATCAAATTGACGTGATACTGCGTGAGGTAAATTTGCATGATGAGCGTTCCAAAACAGTCTCGAAGCTGTCAAAAGGGATGAAACAGCGTATACTGCTGGCCAAAGCCCTCATTCATAAGCCCGAGCTGGTATTTCTGGATGAGCCGACATCTGCTTTGGATCCTGGAAATATGGCACAAATCCATCGTGGACTCCAGAAGCTGAATGAAGCGGGAACAACAATTTTTCTAACAACCCATAATATGGAAGAAGCGAATGAATTATGTGACCGTGTTGCATTCCTAAACAATGGCGAACTGCAGGAAATAGACAGTCCGGCAGCACTTCGCTACAAATACTCGACACATGCTTTTCATGTGGAAACATTCGAAGGCGATCGACTGGTCATCGAAAATAAACCGGAGAAAGCCGATAAAATCAGAGAACTGATCGCAAGCGGACAAGTGAAAGCAATGCATACAGATAACCCGACACTTGGCCAGATCTTTTTAAAAGTAACCGGAAAGGAGTTGGTATAATGAACATTCAACGTATAAGTGCCATTTTTGAAAAAGACATCAAAGACTTCATGAAAAACATGATGCTGTTGACAATGCCGCTAATTCCAGTCGTACTGGCGTTAATGTACACCCGAATGGGGAATAATGAAGAACTTCCAATTAGCCTGATTTATGTGATTGTTGGGGCGACTTTTTCAGCGGTTACATCAACTATAATAATGACCATGATGGCAGAGGAAAATGAGAAGAAGACATTGCGCGGACTGATTCAATCGCCTGCTTCGTTTTTGGATATCATTGTCGGAAAAAGCCTGGTTACCGGTCTCATAACCTTTGTTTCTCTTGTTGTCTCACTGATGATTGTTGGTATTGATCCATTTCTGAACTTCAGGGTCATCATTGGACTAATCTTGCTGTTTTTATTCTTTCTGTTGCTTGGTATCGGTACTGGGCTATTTGCAAAATCGATTGCGGCAACATCTGTTTACCTGTTGCCGATCATGTTCCTGTTCGGCTTCACACCGGTGATTGGCTCCCTTGGATTTTCTGAAGACAGTATGGTGATAAAAATAGCCAATGTGTTTCCTGTCATGCAGGGAATCGAAATACACGATACAAGCTCCTGGCTGCCACTCGGCATCATAGCTGTTTGGGTCATTGGCGCAGCATTGTTTACGTACGTTTGCTTTAAAAAGACAATGACAGATGATTAACTGTATCATTCAGCCACATTTTCAAATGAGGATGTGGCTGTTTTTTAAATCTTTACATAAGAATAGCCTTAACTTGAAAATGGTCACGTTGTCTTAATCCCCCGCACAAAATGACACTTTTACTTTATGATATTTCTTTTTACATATCTATTGACATTTTACCACCAGGGGTATATTGTAGTATCTGTAAACTAACTAAAAGACGTTTTATTTTTTTAAATAAAATTATACCCCCATGGGTAACTATCGAGATAAGGAGAAGGGCTTTATGAAAAGCATAACACCAAAAGAACTAGCCGAAAAAATCAATAATGATCAAAAATATTAAAAACTGCTTTTACGAGATATCTTACTTCCCGGAAACCTGAAATAATAAACAAACTAAAATTGATTACTGTTTTGAGAGTGGAAATACTAAAATAAACTATCCAAAGGGTGTGTATGTATGAGTGGTCATGGTCATAGATTTAATCCGGAAAAAGCGGATAAATTACTAGATCCTGAGAGAAAAAAGGTAATTGATCCACTGGATGTTATAAAAATTATGAAGCTAAGCAGTGAAGATACTGTAGCAGATCTAGGAGCAGGGAATGGTTATTTTACCCTTCCAATTGCTGAAAAAACAGACAAAATAGTTTATGCAGTTGACATAGAACCAAAAATGTTACAGGCTTTACAGGAAAATGCAAAATCAAAAGGAATTAGCAACATCAAGTACATTGAATCTGGTTTTGAAAACATTCCGATTCAAGATCATGAAATTGATAAAATATTAATTGCTTTCGTAACTCATGAAGTGCCTGATCGAAAAAAATTATATAAGGAATTTAAGAGATTGCTGAAACAAGAAGGGAATATTTTAATTCTTGATTGGCAAAAAATAAAATCAAGTATAGGGGCTCCTTTTCAGGCAAGGATTTCATCAGAAGAATTGAATGCGGAACTTGCTGCAGAAGATTTTCAAACAGAGGTAATAAATCTTAATGAAAATGTATATGCAATAGCAGTAAGAAACCCGAAAATCTATAACGAGAATTACTAAAAAGAGGGATAATATCAATGAATCAATCTGCAACGATATATACATCAACCTTATGCCCGGTATGTGAAATGGTTAAGAGTTTTTTGGATTCCTTTGAAATACCCTATCAAGAAGTAAATGTGGATATGAATCCCATAGCAATGCTTAAACTAATTGGGAAAACGAAAAAACTATCTGTTCCTCAAACCAATATAAACGGGAAATGGATTTCCGGGTTTAATCCAGAAAAAATGCTACAATCATTAAATGATTAATGGAAAAAATTGCATATTGTTCGTTTAGCAGCTAATGAGTTAACTGACTAAACCGCATGAAGCCAATTTTAATAATCTGATTTCATGCGGTTTTATCTTTGTAAGTAGAATTAAAGCCTATCAATGTTTCACTTATGTCCTAGCCTTGTTGCTATTATGGATACCAATGACCCTTTTACACATTTGATCATTTTAATGATATCATTTACTTTCACGTTTGCAGGTGTTCCTTCCATTAAAATGTGGATAGCATCTTTGGCAACTACCTTTAATAAAGAAATAAGCTCTGAATATTCAGCAGGCATAGCCAATTGTAGAATATCTTTATAGGGTTCTTGTTATTCAATTAAGCGGCTGCATCGTTTGTTAAATAGATATATTCTCAAGCTCACTATATGCAAAAACTAAATATCCACAAATTCCGCCAAAAATTGAATATAGTCTGACTGAAAAAGGGCAGACGCTCTGGCCAATTATCCAGACAATGTGCCAATGGGGAGATCACCATAAAGTACAATAAAGAGAGAAAACCGTATATTCTGTATGAAGGACTGGATGATAGGTGATTGTTCTAAAATCCAAAAGAGCTGAAACACTTGTTTATTCAAGAATTTCAGCTCTTAATTTATTTCACCTGTGGGTTCCAAATCTTTTAAATTACAAGAAAAAAATCATTTTCTTATGTAGCAGTCATCGGATGATGTTGTTTAATCTCTTGAATAGATAGATGAACACTATAATTACCATACTGGAGAATTGTATTTAGAAAAATATTCAATTGTTCTTGACTATTAACTTTCACTTTCATATGGTAACAGCCTTCTCCCGATACTCGGTGAACTTCAACTACCTCTTTTCTATCATTAATAAAACGTATAAAGGTATCATGATTTGCTGTTTTCATATAAATAATGACAAACGCTGTAAAGCTCAGTCCTAATTGCATTTCATCGACTATTAGAGAGTAAGCTTTAATTACACCACTATCCTCAAGCTTTTTTATACGATTCCCTACTGCTTGACCTGTCATATGAATTTGTTTCCCTAAGTCTTTCCACTGAACACGTGAATTTTCAGATAGTAGCCGCAGGATCTGAAAATCAATGCTATCAAGTTCCATAATAAACTCCTTTCACCATGAAATGATTTGTTATTAAAGTCTTTCATCAAGGCATCGATAAAAGTCAACTTTAGATATATCATTATAGTGTAACAAAATATTTTAAATGAGGTGGAAAATAATGAGTACAGCTTTAATTGTTATCGATATTCAAAATGACTATTTCCCAAAAGGAAGGATGGAATTAAGCAACCCTGAAAAGGCAGCCGCAAATGCTGCTAAAATTCTTGAATCGTTTAGACAGAATAACAAAGATAATATTTTTCATGTTCAACATATTGCAGCAGACCCGGCGTTAGGTTTCTTTCTTCCAGATACGGAAGGCGCTGAGATAAATGATGCTGTTCAACCATTAGAAAACGAGAATCTTATCATAAAGCATTTCCCTAATAGCTTTTTAAAGACTGAATTAGAAGGCAAATTAAAAGAAAAAGGAATAACCAAAGTTGTTGTTGTAGGCATGATGACACATATGTGTATCGATGCCACAGTCAGAGCTGCAGTAGATTTAGGCTATGAAACTACGCTTATTGAAGATGCATGTGCTACAAGTGACTTATCCTATCAAGGTAATGCCGTACCAGCTGAACAAGTTCATTATGCATTTGTCAGCGCACTTGATGGTATGTATGCCGAAGTAACTTCGACTGAGGATTTTCTGAAACAAAGCTAACACACATGTAATCCTATATAAATGGGAGTTTGTTTAAAAACAAGCTCCCTTATTTTTATTACAGTGGCAATATAAACCAGAAAGCATGGTTATCACCTTCTGAACTAATTCCAATTCTTCCATTATGATGTTCGATGAGTTCTTTTGAAATAGCAAGTCCAAGCCCTGAACCGCCAGTTTCCCGGTTTCTGGAAGGATCAATACGATAAAAGCGCTCAAAAATTTTCTCTTGTTCAGCTATTGGAATCGTTTGACCTGGACCAGTGACAGTAAATCTATATTCCGATTTAAGATTTTCTCCTTTTAACATGATCGGTCCTGACCCCTGATAGTAACGAATGGCATTATCAAGCAAATTCGTAATAACCTGAGAAACACCTCCATTGTAAACATTTATTTTACCGGATTCTATTTGAACGCTGACAGAAATACCTGCTTTCTTTAATGACCAACGAAACATCTCTACTGCTTGCTCTACTAACAACTGCATATCCACCAGTTCTTTTTCATAAAAATTTTGTTTTGATACATAATCCCATTCTTTCAATTGTTCAAGCTGTTCCACCATATTGATAATTCTTTCTGTTTCCTCGTAAAGCGATTGGTAAAGTTTAGGATCACCTTCAATAACGCCATTGGTCAATGCATTTAGGTAACCATTTAAATTCGATAAAGGGGTGCGAAATTCATGTGATAAATTGGATACAAGCTTTTTTCTGTGTTGATCATTGTCTTTTAGTTGCTGCATTAGTTCATTAAAACTAGCAATCAACTCCCCTACCTCATCCTCGGATTTCACTTCAATCGGACTGGGATATTGCCCTTCCTTCATCCTTTTGGTAGATGCTATCAATCGCCTTATTGGACGGATCATTTTTTTAGTTAAATAAAAGTGAATCAGACTACCTATTACTATTGCAGAAACACTGAATATCCATAAATAAAGAAAAAGAGTCGAATTAAACTGTCGTTGTGTTTGATTATTCATTGTTCCCATTTCATCAACTAAATAACAGGCTGTATGATAAATTGCCAAGCTGCTTATTACGATAAAAGAGGCAACAACAAAGATATTAAGAAATGTTAAACGCCATAAAAATCGTTTTGGAAGTACTGACTTTCTATGTTTATTCATTAACAAATTTATACCCCATTCCCCGGACAGTACGAATTCGTTTAGGTGAAGCCGGAATTTCTTCAATTTTCTCCCTTAGTTTTTTAATATGGGCATCGATTGTACGATCCAGAACCGTTCTGTCAGCATAAGGATACAGTTGACCGATTAGTTGTTCTCTTGAAAAAATCATGTTTGGGCTTTGCATAAGGTGGTATAGCAGGTTGAATTCATGCTTCGTCAATTTCAGTTGTCTATCGTAAAGCAGAACCTCCCCTTTTCTCGGTTTAATACATAACCCGTCAGAGACAATCTTTTGACAAAATTGCCCTGTTCGCCGTAATACAGCCTCTACGTGAGCGATAAGTTCATTTGGATCAAACGGTTTCGTCAAATAATCATCTGCACCGATTTTCAATCCGTTTATTTTTTCTTCTATACGAGCTTTAGCAGAAAGCATAATAATGGACACCTCGCCTTGTTCCTGCTCACGGACCCACTTACAATATTCCTCTCCGCTTAATTTCGGAAGCATTAAATCGAGAATAATTAAACATGGGTGATATTTTAAAAAAGCTTCCTTTGCTGCCATCCCGTCAGCAGCCTGAACTACATCATATCCGGCTTTTTCCAAATAAATAGTTATAAGTCTGCGAATCATGTGATCATCTTCTACAACTAATATGGTTTGCTTCATCCTGGGTCACCTCTCCCCTTATTGTAGGCAAAAACTGGGGCTATTTCATCTTTTCGAATTCCTGCACCATAAATTCATAAGTTAGCGCACCTAAAGCCTTGTATTGAATGATCCCATTTGAGTCAATCATAAAGGAAGTTGGGATTGGGCGAATACCATAACTAGTAGCTACTTCAATTTCCTCATCTACTAAAATAGGAAACGTTAAGTTAAATTCGTTCACAAAACTTTGAACCTGCTGTACATTGGGCTCCGTTTCCGTTAAATTGACAGCTAGGATAACAACATCTTTAGCTTGATGGAACTTCTCCATGTCTGGCATTTCAGCACGGCATGGCGGACACCAGGTAGCCCAAAAATTAACCATGACACGCCTGCCCAAGTAGTCTGATAATTTAGCGGCTTCACCCTTTAACGTCTGAAGTTCGAAGTCTGGAGCAATATCTCCTACGTTTAACCCAACAGTGGCTTCGGTTGTAGTTTCACTCGCTTCATTAACTGCTGTCTCAGCCTGATTGCTGACAACACTTGATTCTTCTTGTTCAAATACCTCATTTTCCGGAGCTTGCGAATCATTTGGTTGAAAAGTCAAATCATACACCGCCCATCCAACCATTCCAACAAGAACAACGGTAATTATCACTTTTTTCATCAATATACCACCTCCCATCCTAAATTAAAAACGCCGCTTCACCCTCATTCAGTTCCTTTCCTATCTAAAAGTTTTCTTTAGCATAATTATTGCCGTTCCCACTTTTATAAACCCTATTTCCTGATAGACATCACTAAAATTAAACAGCTATTCCATCTTTTCCAATTGTTGTACCATCAGATCATAATTCATTGCTCCCATTGCGGAGAATTGTATATGACCATTTGAATCAACCATATAGGAGGTCGGATATGCTCCAACCTGATAGGTAGTAGCGAGTTCAGCGTTTGTGTCCATTAACACCGGAAAAGTCATTTCAAAGTCTTCTACAAATTGGGTAACGTCTTCTTTACTTTCTTCTGTTTCTGTCAAATTAATTGCTAAAATCTCCACATCCTTATTATCATAAAGTTTTTGCAAGTCGGGAATCTCCGCCCGGCATGGGGGACACCAAGTAGCCCAAAAGTTGATTATAACTCGAGTCCCTCTATAATCAGACAGACGTACGGTTTCTCCCTCCAATGTCTCCAATTCAAAATCAGGAACTATCTGCCCTAATGCAAGTCCGATCTCTTCAGACTCTGTGACTTCATCTTCATCATCACTAGGTGGGGCCGAAGTAATCATTCCCCCCTGTTCTTCTTCAATGGCGGTTTCATTAGTTGAACTTGTAAAATCATACACCGCCCACCCTAACATTCCCACTACAATCACGATAAGAATTGTCTTTTTCATTGATTACCACCCTCAAACTATCCTAATTTTGCTAACCATGTGTCTTGTACTAATTCAAGCAGAAATCCAGTGATACGTGGCATTAGTCCGAAAAATAAAATCAGACCCATAATAATCATAATAACTGCGCCCACCTTCATAATCATCTGGCTATGTCGAACAATCCATCTCGTCGATCCAAGAAAGAAAGTCAAAATAAGAAACGGCAAGGAAAAGCCGATAACATACATAACTGTGTAAAATACACCTTGGCCAGGGTTACTTGCAGCCAGAAGTAATATAGATCCAAAAATCGGCCCTATACACGGGGTCCAGCCTGCAGCGAATCCAAGGCCAATAAAGAATGTCCCCAAATAACCAGCTGGCTTTTTCGAATAACGAAAACGCTTTTCTTTCATTAATGTTGGAATGGTGATCCAGCCTGCAACAAATAGCCCCATAATAATGATGAAAATCCCTGCGATTCGTTGAATAAATAACCCGGAATCACCAAATAGTAAATCTTGAGCCCATTGTCCCAAAAACGATGCACTTGCACCCAGGCTGATAAAGACCAGCGAAACTGCAAGTAAGAAAAATAAGGAATGGCTTAATAATTGACGACGAATTCGAGTATTCTTAGTCCCTTGTAATTCCTTCACACTAATTCCAGTAATATATGACATATACGCCGGAAAAATTGGTAGAACACAGGGTGACAAGAAAGATAACGCTCCTGCACCAACCGCTAAAAACATTCCTACAATTAACATTGTTTCTGCTTCAATTCCACCCATTACAATCCCTCTTTCTTTGTTGATATATTATTATTGATAAACTTATGATGAAAAACAAACCCACAAACCATGGTGCCATGATATAGCCGAATACTGTAGCAAATGGCTGAATAGATGACAATAATAAAATGCCTGCTGAGAATCCGATTAACATAATGATTATCACCTTACTGACTGGTAGACGGTCACGAATAAGGAGGTATAACACAAGCAGGACAGTAAATAGACCTAAGTTTCCAAGCGAATATGTATTGTTATTCCAAACAAGTTGAATAAACTCATACAAAAATGCCGCAACTAAAAATACAGGAAAAAAAGACTCTATAAACAGAAGAACATCTATTTCCTTTCGTTTCGACTTATAAACAAGTACGATTGCGCTAAATAATAAAGCAAGATAAAAAGCATCTGAATTACTTGGATACGCTAATATGGCTAATGGATCTTTTATAAATACAAAGAAATTCAATATGATTTTCCCAAGCCATATAAAGATAATGAAGTTAATAAGTTGTGCAACCATTTCTTCGATAAGCACTTTCCTTTTTTCCTTTGGTAAGTCACTCATTATATAGAAGAAAATAAGTCCAGCGGCTATACTTATAAAAATAATTCCAATTGACATCATTTTATCTGCGGTCGCCATTTGCATTTTTCCTCCGTTTCATTACCTTTCAAACACTACAATACATAGGCAATGTGAAAATTTGATGAAAATATGCAATTTCAAATGTAAGATGTGACAATTCTAAGACATAAAACGAAATTTAAATTAAGTGGAGGTTTCTTCATCACCTGCTGAAATGGCTAATAAGGTGGATAACTTTTTTGCGGGTAGTGGAGAACCTGAGTCCAAAAAAGACTAACTATGAAAGGAAATTCGGATTCGTGAGTTTTTAGAGGAGAATGCGATCATGGCTATAAATCTATGTACATTTGTTAATGAAAGAGAAAGAGACCGCTTAAGGGTCTCTTGTTGTATTATTCGTCTAATTCTTTCAATGAAGCTTCAATTGACATTTTGCAACGTCCATATGAGAACTTCCTACTTTACCTCTTCTTACATTTAATCAATCTTCAACAATTGAGCATTAATTGCACAAATAATCGTACTTAATGACATGACAGCAGCCCCAATAGCTGGTGTTATCACGATACCGATATTATACAATACACCTGCTGCAAGCGGGATGGCTAATAGGTTATAACCTGCTGCCCATCCTAGGTTTTGTATCATTTTTCTATAACTGGCTTTCGATAACTTTACGATATTTAAGATATCAACAGGGTTACTATTTACCAAAACAACATCTGCTGTCTCAATGGCAACGTCTGTACCAGCACCAATTGCGATACCTAAATCAGCTTCAGCTAAGGCTGGGGCATCATTGATTCCATCACCGATCATGGCGACTTTTTTGCCACCCTCTTTCAACTTTTTCACATTATCAGATTTCTCATGTGGCAGAACCTCTGAAATCACTTTTGACAGGCCAAGTTTTTCGCCTACATAATTTGCAACACGACTATTGTCACCTGTCATCATAACCGTTTCAATGCCACTTGCATTTAATTGACTGATGACTTCATAAGAGGACTCGCGAATGATATCCGCTAATGCAATCATTCCTTGTAATACATTATCTTTTAATACAAAAACAATTGTTTTTCCTTGTTGTGCTAGTTTTTCAAACGTTTCTTCGTCGAAAGCTATATTATTCGCTCTCATTGCTCCTGGGCTAATAACTGCGATTTCTTGACCATTTACGTCAGCAGTTAATCCTTTACCGGTTAAGTTTCTATAATTCGTTACATCGTAGAGCTCTAGATTACGATCTTTACCTTCCTTGACAATCCCCTTTGCAATTGGATGATCGGATTGTGTCTCAACTGAATAAGCTAACTTCAATAATTCCTCTTCACTTACATTGCTACTTGGATGAATGTCAGTTACCCCGAAATTTCCTTCTGTAAGGGTACCAGTCTTATCAAATACAACTCGATCCAGCTTCCATGCACCTTCAAATGGGGTACGGTTACGAATCAACAAGCCCTTTTTAGCAGCAATCGACGTTGATCTTGAAGTAACTAGAGGCATTGCCAGACCTAGTGCATGTGGACAGGCTATGATCAGAACAGTAACCATTCTTTCTAACGCAAATTCAAAATCACCTGTCGTACTCCAGTAAGCAATCGTGATAATTCCAGCAACCACCGCTACATAGAATAGCCATTTCGCTGCAATATCTGCAAACCCTTGAGCTTTTGATTTGGTATTTTCTGCATCACTTACTAATTTGATAACTTGGGATAAATACGTGTCATTTCCAGTTTTGTTTACCTTAATTTTTAATACGCCTTCCCCATTAACGGCTCCACCGATTGCTTCCATTCCAGGTCCTTTGTCTACAGGAACAGATTCACCCGTTAACATGGATTCGTCGACGGTAGATTCCCCTTCAAAAATCTCTCCATCAAGGGCTATTTTTTCTCCTGATTTCACAAGGATCTCGTCTCCAGGGTGTAATTCTTCCACAGACACTTCGACAATGTTTCCGGACGCATCAAGTTTATGCGCTTCTTTCGGCATCAGTTTAATTAATTCCTCGAGTGCCTTTGACGCACCCATTATCGATCTCATTTCTATCCAGTGACCTAACAGCATAATGACAATTAACGTGGCCACTTCAAAGTAAAAGTCACTTCCATCAATAAAAAAAGCTGTTAACGTACTATATACATAAGCAGTGACAATGGCTAGCGAGATTAATAGCATCATCCCAGGTGCTTTTGATTTTATTTCATCCCAGGCACCAAGTAAAAACGGTTTTCCTCCATAGAAGAAGACGATGGTTGAAAGTAAGAATAATAATACCGTGTTACCTGTAAAAGTCACTTCATAGTTGAAAAGCATTTGGATCATAGGCGATAGATAGGTTATGGGGATCGCCAAAACTAAAGATACCCAGAAACGCTTTTTAAAATCATCTATCATATGCTCATGATGACCCGCATGACCTCCTCCATGTTCGTGTCCGTGACCTGAGTGATCATGTCCATTGTGATTATGATGATCGTGGTCATTGTGTTCGTGATGATCGTGTTTATGATGATCATGTTCATTGTGTTCATGGTGATGATGTTCATGCCCATGATGTTCGTGGTTATTTTGTTTACTTTTCTTACTATCATGATTTGCCATAGCTATCATTCCTCCCAGTTCATCATTGTAATAAGAAATCCTTTTTATATAATGCACAAAAGGTTTCCTTCTTATCACCATCATAACATACCATACCCCCCTAATGTATAATTTAAACATAATAGATTGCAAAAAAGTTTGCAGAAAAACATTCTTTTTATTAAATTGCTAGATTTAATTCTGTTGATCATCCTCTCTTTGTAAGTGATCTGCACATAAACTGCAAAATTATTGGGTAGATTAATAATGAAATAAATTAATGGAGGGTATTTAAAATGAAAGGTAGTAAAATTATAATAGGAATAATAGCTTTATTCATGGTGTTCCTATTAGCAGCTTGTGCAGGTGCAGGTGAAACCGAAGAAACGAATCCTGAAGAAAATACGGGTACAGAAACAGAATCCAATACAGAAGAAGAAATGGATATGGAATCGGATTCCGATTTACATGAAGGAATGGATCATTCTGAAATGGACATGTCAAGCTCTGGCGAAGTTCCTGAGGATTTGCAAGTGGCTGAAAACCCAGCCTATGAAGTTGGGAGTCAAGCGATTATTGAAACAGACCATATGGAAGGTATGAATGGCGCAGAAGCAACGATTGCTGGTGCATATGATACTACGGTATATACTGTTTCTTATACCCCCACAACCGGTGGAGAAGAAGTAACAGATCATAAGTGGGTCATTCATGAAGAATTAGAAGATGCTAGTGAAGCTCCTCTAGAATCAGGCACAGAAGTTACCCTAAATGCAGATCATATGGAAGGTATGAATGGTGCAACGGCTAAAATTGATTCTGCAGAAGAAACTACTGTTTATATGGTAGATTTTGTTCCAACAACTGGTGGAGAAGAAGTGACAAATCACAAATGGGTTACGGAAAGTGAATTATCACCAGTTGAATAGAATATTAAAATGAATTATTTTTAAAGGGCTTATTCGAAATCGAATGAGTCCATTATTAACTTTTGAGGGTGATATTTTTCACTAATTTATTTATAATATTTGGATATTAATTTTAGAAAACTTGGTTGTCACCAAAGCCCTTAGGTGACAGCCAAAGCCTGCACTTATGCAGTAAGAAAGAATTTTATGCTTTCTTAACTGCCAAAATAAAAGTTGGCTCCCAACCTAGGGAACCAGCTCCATATATTTTATGCTACATCATAGCCTTGATCTTCAACTGCTTCTTTCATATTTTCCAATGAAACTTTTGCTTCATCATATTTAACTTCTACTTTACCAGAGTCTAGATCAACTTCTGCAGAAGATACTCCTTCTAACCCGTTAAGTGCGCCTTCTACTGACATTTTGCAGTGCCCACATGTCATTCCTTTAACATCTAAAGTTTTCGTTTGCATTTTTGTCACCTCCTTTTAAGTTGTAGGAAAAAATTATAGCTTAACGCGCTTTAAACGAAGGGAGTTAGAGACAACACTTACTGAACTTAATGCCATGGCTGCACCAGCAACCCATGGGGCAAGTAGTCCGATTGCTGCAATCGGGATCCCTGCTGTATTGTAGCCGAATGCCCAGAAGAGGTTTTGACGGATATTTCTAATTGTCGCATGGCTGATTTTGATGGCTTTTGGAATAAGTAATAACTCACCACCAAGAATCGTTACATCAGCTGCTTCGATTGCCACTTCTGTTCCTGTACCAATGGCAATTCCAATATCGGCGATTGCGAGTGCTGGAGCATCATTTACTCCATCCCCAACCATGGCAACTTTTTTACCTTTACCTTGAATTTCTTTTATTTTATCCGCTTTTTCTTCGGGTAAAACTTGGGCAATTACTTGGTCGATACCAACCTGCTGAGCAATTGCTTGTGCAGTTCGTGCGTTATCACCGGTTAACATAATCACTTCTAAGCCTTGTTCTTGTAACTCTTTAATTGCTTGTGGTGCCGTTTCTTTAATCGTATCTGCGACGGCAACAATTCCGCGATACTTTCCATCAATAGCAATCAGCATTGCCGTTTTGCCTTCCACTTCATAATCAACTAAGTCTTGCTGGGCATCACCGATATCGACTTGGTGATCTTGCATTAGTTTTCGATTTCCTACAAGAATGTTATTACCTGAAATTGTAGCTTCGATACCGTGCCCAGGGATAGCGTTAAAATCATCTACTCCGGCTAAATCAATATCTTTTTCTATAGCATAGGCAACAATCGCTTCTGCAAGTGGATGCTCTGAGCCTTTTTCCGCACTTGCAAGTAACTGTAATGTTTCCTCATCACCAGTAAAGTTTGTAACTTCGGGTTTTCCTTTTGTGATGGTTCCCGTTTTATCAAGAACAATTGCCTCTAACTGATGCGTTCTTTCGAGGTGTTCTCCACCTTTAAAAAGAATTCCGTTCTCTGCAGCCTTTCCTGTACCAACCATAATGGAAGTTGGAGTTGCAAGTCCTAAAGCACAAGGACATGCAATAACCAGCACAGCAATTGCTGCAACTAAGGCGGGTTCTAATTGGCCAGGCTGGACGAGTGAAATCCATACAATAAATGTAAGAATGGCAATCACTACAACGATCGGTACGAAAAAGCCAGAAATGACATCGGCTAATCGTTGGATTGGTGCTTTCGATCCCTGTGCATCCTCGACTACTTTCACAATCGATGCAAGGGCGGTATCTTTTCCTACTTTTGTCGCTTCCATTTCAATCGAGCCATTCTTGTTTATCGTTGAGCCGATTAATCCAGAGTCTACACCCTTTTCAATTGGAATCGATTCCCCTGTAATCATCGATTCATCGACAGAGGTTCTTCCCCTTACAAGCCTACCGTCTACAGGTATTTTCTCACCTGGTTTGACAACTAAGCGATCCCCAACGACGACTTCGCTGGCAGGAATCATGGTCTCTTCGCCGCCTCTTATAATGCGAGCTTCTTTTGCCTGTAAATTAAGCAAAGAGGATAGCGCATTCGTTGTCTGGCTTTTCGCTCTTGCTTCCAAATACTTCCCAAATAAAATCAATGTGATCAATACAGCACTTGTTTCAAAGTATAAATGCGGCATATATCCTGGATTGCCAATGGTCTTGATTGCTTCATATAAACTATAGAAATAAGCGGCACTTGTACCTAATGCAACAAGCACATCCATGTTCGCTCCACCATTACGAAGGTTCTTATATGCACCAACATAGAATTGCCAGCCGATAATAAATTGAACGGGTGTTGCTAAAGCAAATTGAAACCATGAATTCATAAATAGATCCGGTATCGTCATATTAAATAAATGAACCAACATGGTTACTAATAGCGGTGCAGCTAACACAGCCGAAATAATTAATTTTGCCTTCATCGTTTTAATTGCTTTTTCTTTATGTGTTTGCTTTTCTGCTGTCTCCGCTTTAGGTTTTGCATCATAGCCTAAATTTTTGATTTTATCAATGATTGCTTTTGTATCTGTGAGTCCTGGATTATATTCCAGGGATGCAGTTTCTGTTGTTAAATTTACAGCTGCATGTTTGATCCCTTCTTGCTTATTCAATACCTTTTCAATCCGGGTTGAACAGGCAGCACAGGTCATTCCGAATACATCTAATTCCGTTTTATCCATTAAAACGCCGTAGCCGACATTTTCAATTTTTTTCGTAATAGCTGCTATGGAAGTTTTCTCTGAATCATAGTCTACGCTTGCCTTTTCCGTTGTTAAATTGACTTGGGCTTCGACACCATCCATTTTATTTAATACTTTTTCAACACGAGTAGAACAAGCAGCACAGGTCATTCCTGTTATACCTAGTGTTGCGTGATTTGTTTCGTTCACAACAGATCCTCCTTATTTAGAAAACTGTTTTAATACACTCATTAATTCCTCAATCGTTTCTTTCCCTTCCCCTTGTTTAATTGCATCACTGACACAATGGTTGATATGTCGTTCCGTGACAGCGAAACCTACATTCTTTAAAGCCGATTGAATGGCACTGATTTGTACTAAAATATCTACACAATATCGATCTTCTTCCACCATCTTCTGTATCCCACGAACTTGTCCCTCTATACGTTTTAAACGGTTAGTTACTTTTTGCTTTTCATCTTTTGTTCTTGGTTTACTTGGGTGATCATGTAAGAATTTATCCAAATGAATCACTTCCTTTTCGTTTATACTTATACTATACCCCCATATGGTATAAATGTCAATTAAATCATTTCAAATTTTAACTCTAATTTATTTATTAGTCGCAAAGATGAAATGGAGAAGATTAACTGATCCTTACCTATCCACTTCCACAATTTCAAAAAACGTTTATCCACAGTGTGGATAAACGTTTTTAAAAATTTGTTCAAAAGATCCTGTGAAAATAACACTACGGCATTTCTAGTTGGCTTGCTATTCCGCTGCGAATCATTGCATTTAAGCGAGCAAAGCTTCAGCCTACTCTATTAGTAGAAACCACTTCCTTAAAAGCTTCGTACCCAATATACCACAGAAATCACAAATTACTGAAATAGGGGGAAAATTAATTAATACACTTTAATATACGTTAAAAACAGAATCGAGAGCGGTAGCTACAAATGATGAAATGCTGGAGAAATCGCCATCCAATTAGAGATGAAAGTTGAGAGACAACAAGGAAATTTACTATTATCTCTTAACTTTTTGCATACTTCTCTCAACTTCATAGGCTCTTCTTTCCACTTTATAAGCCTGTCTCTCAGCTTTGTCTGATTTCGGCAAGATTACTCAGGTAAATGAATGGACTAAGGGCGTAGAACCGGTAGATGGAGAAGAAATCGAACACGTATTAACTCCGCAGGCTTCAGGACATGCTTCTGGTGAAGTGATGAGGTTTGTATTAAAAAACACCTATGCTCGCTTCTCCAAATTCCTTGCAGTCTCACTTTTCTCCACTTGTTTTTGGTCTTTATACGTACCAAATGTTTTATCGACGGAGGTATGTGTGACACCATACCAATAGTTTTCATTTTTAAAGTGGTGCCATAGATGAGCCTTTTTGATCTTCTTTCCGATATTTGTACGTGGCTGAATAGGCTTATGGGCAATATAATGCTTCCATTCGTAATATAGAAAATATGCGATCAGCCCCGTAAGAAACGCAAGCGTTAACCCCAGGTTTGACGTAATCAAAAAGAAAACCGCAGACGCAATAAGAAAGTTTGGTAAGCTAAACCAAATCGGCAAAAATAATAAACTCAAATCTGTTGGATCTACGTGATGATCAAAATGTAAGCGCTTAATCATTTTTAGTAAAAAAGAGTTCAAAGGTGTCTTCATATGAAATAAAAATCGATGAATTATATATTCACTCGTCGCATACGCTATCATTCCAATGAGTAATGCCATCCATGTTCCGATCTGCAATAGGTTAAATATGGTATAAACCATAAGTGGAACAAACAAGACAAGCATAATTGCGACATCTGGATAAGTAAAAAATTCCTTATAATACTTCTTCATAAAGTAATTCCTCCTTTAGTTTATATTTTCTCCAACCTGTTTCCCATCAGACGACATATGGCTCTCCCATAATGTATAGCTTTTTCCCATCATAGTGTATGCCAGTTTTGCTGCCTGATTTGCATCCGCTTGCAGTGCGGCTTTCATCAGTTCTTTATAGTAATGTAGTGATGCTTTGCGGCAAAAATCAAGGGAAAAGTATTTCATTGCCATTTTTACATATGCAGGCTCAAAGCTGTTTAACGTTAAAAGGAATATTGGATTCCCCGACAGATTGGCCAACTCTTTCTGCAGTTCCCAATCATATACAGCGAAATCCTCTGCGTCATCTTTTAGTTCATCCATTTTGGAAAGGATGGCAACTACCTTGGGATAATGCAACACCACGGCTTTTTTTACGTATTGTGGTGTAAGAGCAATCCTCATTTCCAAAAAGTAGAGAACAAAAGCATCTGGTACCTCATCACAGTGCTGAACAATATCTACAATCGTCTTGACATTGCCCTCTTTCCAGTAATCATTAACGACCGCCGGCTGCCCTCTTCTTAACGTAAGCCACCCGCTGTGATAAAGTCGTTGCAGTACTTCTCTGATTGTCGGACGGCCGACCTGGTAAATGGCAGCAAGCTCTCTTTCCGTTTGCAGTCGACTTCCTACTCGATATTTCCCGTGAATTATTCCATTGATCATTTCTTTTTCAATTTCGTTTGAGGATCGAGTCAATTCATTAAGCCTCCTTCCTATTGTGGTATAACCACTATATTTTTTGGTATTACCAATAAGTTTACAGTATTCAGATTTATACGTCAATATAATTAGGAATTTTGGGAATTATTAATTGTCAGCTAACCAGTAGTATTATTTTGGAAAAGCATGGTGTCAAAATAAATTCTATCCTATCTTACTTAAGCTTCAATTTCACCAATATGTTTAACAATTCCTTGCAAATAGCGAGGACCATTCTTGGTTGCTATCAAGAACGGCCCTTTAATGTTATTACACTTTTTCTTTTATTTTTTTAAGAATATCCTCTGGTAAATCATCTTGTACACTTAATAGATACTTTAAATAAACTTCACAATATTCTATCTCTGATTGTTTGAATTCCAGTTCGGTTAAAGCTTGAAAGGATTATTTACCATATTCATTACCTATCCCCACCATTTATTTAAATTGTTCTGTTAATCTTTTTACCATACTCCGATATGAAAGTGTTTATAAAAATACCTAATAAGTACTTATTCATATGACGTGCACTTAGAACAGTTTTTCACTTATTATTACATTATTATATTTAAGATGGAGAGTTGATCATGAATAAATCTACTAGAAGAACAGGATTATTTCTTGTTATAACCGGAGCAACATTTTGGGGTGTTGGTGGTACCGTATCACAGAAGCTCTTTCAACAATATGGCGTCGACGTAAATTGGCTTGTAACGACACGACTGCTCATTGCCGGTATTTTACTCTTAACCGTTCAATTTTTTTGGAAAAACCGTTCTCAAGTTTTTGCTGTCTGGAAAAATAGAAAAACAGCTGTTCACTTAATTATCTTCGGATTACTCGGTATGCTTGCGGTTCAATATACGTATATGGCATCCATTAATCATGGGAATGCCGCTGTTGCGACACTATTACAATACTTAGCACCTGTCATGATTATCATTTACTTCATTTTACGGAAACAAATGGTACTAACACGACAAGATATATTCACTGTTTCGCTTGCATTAGGTGGTTGCTTTTTCTTATTATCAAACGGTTCAATCTCAGGTCTATCTGTGCCGACACCTGCAATAGTTTGGGGTGTATTATCTGGGCTAGCGTTAGCATTTTACACCTTATATGCAGTTCCTCTCACTGCGAAATACGATTCCCTTGTCATTGTTGGCTGGGCTATGATTATCGGTGGATTTTCATTAAGTTTTATCCATCCACCTTGGCAAATGGACTTTACGACTTTAACAGTAGAAGCCTATTTATATTTCGGGTTTGTTATCATATTCGGTACGATGATTGGATTCTGGTTTTATATAGAAAGCCTGCAAAACCTTTCACCTAAAGAAACAAGTCTTTTAGGTAGTTTAGAGCCGCTGTCAGCTGTTTTAACAACCGTCTTTTGGTTAAAAGAACCTTTTGGATTTTTTCAATGGGTTGGTACAGCCTGTATCATTGGGATGATATATATACTTTCTTTGGGCAAAAAATCTTCTTCATAGACTAAGCAAACTCTATAGAATAAATAAACTTTCAGATTTAGCTAATTCTGAGGGACTTTTTAACGTTAACCTACTGCGTTTTTGTCAAATCATTCCATAAAATCATTCCATAATTCATAATAATCAAATTCTACTTAGTCCATTTTAGCTTCAACATCATCCAAGAAGGAATCCGACTACAAGATAAAGTACTGCAGCAAAACCAACACCAATTGAGACGATTTTCAATTTATATCGGGCATACGCTATAAGGGGGACATCTAGTATGGATGCAGTTGTTATCGTTGTGTCACCAAGTGGAGAGGTCATGGCACCAAATGAACCGCTGGCAAACACTGCACCGACAGTTATTGGAAGCGATGCGCCGGTAGAAGCTGCCAATGCTATTCCAAGTGGCATGAAAATCCCCCATGTTCCAAAAGAAGAGCCGATAAAATAACTGACAATCGAACCGACTAAAAAGACAATGGCCGGAATGGTGAAGGCTGGCAGGAAAGAACCGAGGGTTGCCTCGATAAACTGGGAAAAGCCAAGATCTTCTGCCACAAGGGACAGTGACCATACCAGTACAAGGAGGATAATCGGTTGCATCAGCTGATTTCCACCATCATAAAAATGATACATCGTCTCACCAAGTTTTTGCTTCCTAAGCATATAGAAAATGAATGTGAAAATCAGTGTAATAAATACAGCAAGAAGAATGACAAACGTAGCGTCTGCTTTCGCAAGAGCGTCAAATATCCCTAAGGCTCCCTTTTCCATGCCGTCCTGCCACAACAGGAACAATGTCAGCCCAAGCAGCAAAAACAACGGGACGATCAAGTTCCACGGCTGCGCTTTCACCATGGCCAGTTCTTTTTTTATTCCTGTACGGTGAAACGCCTCCCCATCCTCTTTTTTACTTTTAACCTTCTTCTTAGGTTTTGACCAGAATGTCCAGATCAATCCAATCATCAACATAACAATCGCAAAAAAATTAAATGGAATACTGTACAAAAATACTTGATAGGCGTCTGCCTCCAGATTATGTTTTTGAATGCCTCCTTCAATCAGCGAGACCATGAATCCGACAAATGCAGTTGCGGCAGGAAGAAGTACAATCACTGAGCCTGTTGAAACATCCATCGTAAAGCCAACTTTCCAGCTGGACATGTCTACCCTTTTCAGCAATGTTTTAATAACCGGGCCAATCATCATGACTCGAAACATTGGCATCATAAATGTAAAGGGAAGTGTAAGCCAGATTACTGTCAGGAGCCCACGTTCAGAGCTTATTTTGTCGCCTGCCCACTCTGAAAAACCCTTGACCCCTCCGGAAATTTGCATCATACCTATCAGACCGCCAAATAAGTAAAGAAAAGCAATGATATTTATATTTCCCGGGTCTGATAGTGTCGTTACGATATAGTTGACCGTTTCTTTTGATCCGTCAAGCACCCTGAATTCCACTAAAAATGCTCCAACAAGCAGTCCCAACACAAGTCCAGGAAGGATTTGTTTTAACCAGATCGATAACACAATCACGATAATAAATGGAATTAAAGAAAGCCATGTCTGTTCTATAGTATTGTCACCTCACTGCTATGTCCTATTTTTACCATGTGCAGTATTGAAGGATTTCATACAAGGGAAGTTCATTGGTATACCCCCCGAAAATTCAGGGGGAAAAATGATATTGAAAACAAGTTCTTCCCTAGCAACCATCGCTTAGCGAGCTAGCAAACTTTGGAGCTTCAATTTTTAGTGTCAACTGGAACTTTCCGACTTCATATAAAATTAGTAATCAAGCAAGTCTTGTTACATCATATCAAGATCCTAAGCACTGCGAAAAGATAAACTCTCCTCTTCAGAAAAAATAACATCACATGCAGCACCACCAATTAAAGCGTAATGATTTTGATGTATGTTATGGTGAATATTTTTTTGTTACAGCTGAAATAACTGCATAGAAACAAAAATGAATCGGTAAAAAGGAATAAGTAGCGGCAGATTATTTAGACATTATGTGAATAATGAATTAAACTAAATATAAGACTTAAAAAAGGGAGAGGGGGAAAATTATGGCAATAAACAAAGAAAAAAACTCTTTACCTTATAGCGAATACCTGCAAATAAATGATGACATCAAGTATGAAGTTATCGATGGGTATATTAACAATATGTCACCTTCTCCAAGTGTTAAACACCAAAAGATAAGTGTAAAAATCTCAACTGAATTCGATATCTATTTGAGAAAAAAAACTTGCGACGTTATTTCGGAAATCGATGTTTCTCTCGAAGGGGCAACAGATACAACAGAAATGAAAGAGTGGGTTAGGCCTGATATCTCGGTTATCTGTGATCAAGATAAAATTAAAAAAGATCATATTGCCGGTGCTCCGGATTTAATCGTTGAAATTTTATCAAAGTCTACGGCAAAGGCTGATAAAATGATTAAATTTAATCGATATCAAGCTGCAGGTGTAAAAGAATATTGGATTGTTGACCTAGCACACGAAATTGTCGATGTCTATTTGCTAAAAGGTGACTATTTTATTCACGACGGGACATATACAAACGAAGAGACGATAAAAGTCAATATATTTAATGATTTATTCATTGATCTGAAAAATATTTTTGTTTGATAAAGCAACTTAGAATTAAGTTGCCTTTTAAAATTATCTTAATCATATGTCTTTATAGAGCCCTTCTGTAGTTGACATACTGAAGACATTATTAAAATAAAGGTAACTACTCAGGTGTATGATAAAAGTCAACACAAATAAAGGGGACAGTGTCAGGCAAAGTCCCCCTGAAAGTAAAAGATATGACGGATAAACAATCAGCGAATGCTCTTGGGCATCCATGGTCGCCCTTTAAAGGTATTACCAAGATGATCGATCACCGACAGTCCCTGTTTTGTAGCTTTGAAATAAAGTTCGATTAAAATTACCTTTGAAACTCGTATGAGTACTTTTGACAAAAAGAACCTATTTTGAAAAAAGATTGATCAAAATAGATATTTAACTATTAGATTTAGGTTTCGTATTTATAAAAAAGTTTGATTATTCCTGTTAGATGAACATTAAGAGTTATTTGATTTAACCTTGCCGCATTGGAACTTGTTTTTAAAATACGAAGAAGTTTTAAAGGCTAATATGCTATACAAGCTCATAGATTTACATGAGGCAATTATTATGCATCCCCCAGAAAACAATAGAACGGATCCGTTCTATTGTTTAAAGTGAAGGTTGCTTTTTTCTTTTTTTAAAAAAACTCCCAATTAAACCTAAATAAGGGGAGAAAATTGCATATAGAAACGCCATTCTAAAAAAAAGAATGGCGTCAAATTAGCACTAATAACCTTTCACTATTTCTCCAAAATACTTTCAAATTCATTTAATTCAACTATTCTCATATCTTGTATATATAATTGATAATTGTCTAAACCAGGAGTTGTTTGAATAAGAAGTAGGTTATCGTTATACTCAAGAATGGAATATTGGCTTACTTTAGTCGGACCTTCGCCAGAAAAAAAGTTTTGATAAGCATGGAAGTCTTCCTCTGATATCGATGCATTAGTGGCGATTAATCCAGATAAATCTTCATTTATTGATATATGCTCCACTAAGTCTACACTAGTTTTCGGCTTGTTATCCACATAAAGAAACCAGACCCACGAACCTATTAGGAACAAAGCAAGTATAACAATAACATAGTTTGTCTTTTTCATGAACTTTGCAACTCCTATTTAAACAAATATTAATATGCTCCGATTACTACATTGTAAATTCCTGCATGGATCATATCAGATCTCGAACGAGTATCTCCGCGTTCTGATAAATCAACCCATTCAGCTACTCCCGTCTGATTGTTAATTACACGTGCATCAACGTCCTCTGTATACGTTCGTAGTCCCAACTCATTTTGAGAAATCACTTCATAGTCGTATCTACTTGTCCTTGAATAAACTTGACCGTCAATAGCGGAATCAATAACACTACCAGTGATAGTAGCACCTAAAGTCAAAAGAATACCTCCAATTCCTCCAGTAAAGATTCCACCAATGACTCCAATAATAGTAGAAACAGCCGTCCCAGTGCTAAAAACTACTGTTTGAGTAGGACCATAGGAAAGACTTAAACTCCCATAGAGATATCCCCATTCTCCCCAAGCACTGCTGTATTCACTTTGATACAAGGTGTAATAACTAGGCGGTGAGTATTGGAGTCCTATATCACCTTGTTTGTTCTTGGCAGTCTCAACATACTTATCTTCTTTCCGATCCACATTGGATGTTGTTACGTAGTCATTAACATTTAATTCTTTAGAATTCCCATCCCTATCCTCATATAACATCTTATCACTATCTGGATAGGTTATAGTTCTATCTACAAACTCACCATCAAGATATGACTCATATACCGTTCTATCCTTCTTTTCAGTTATTTTCACTTCCAAATCTTCCGTTGCATTGTTTTTAAGAATCATTGTTGTCACATTTTCCCCATCTGCCTTTTCACTGTTAATCCTTTTGACTAAACCCTCATTAGTACTAGTTGCCCCAATACTCGCAGGAAAGAAAGAAACCACCAATGAGAAGACCAACAAAATGGAAACAACTTTGGAAAACTTTTGCATGAAGATAAAAATCTCCTACTTTTAAAATTTTTTTATAAGAACTTTTTTCAAAGTTTCTTATCGAAAAGTAGTTAAAGGATAGAGACACCGAAATTATTTTAAGTTATGTATATCTTGATGTGAAGTATATTATTATGATGTCTCTTATTCTTAGTTACAACTCTATCACGTATTTCAAAAACTTTAACCTCTATATACAAAAATAGTTACAATTTACTAGTCTTTCAATCTGTTATTATATTTATAATAATTCTCGAATTTGCGAATATTTGGAACTGTGGAGTAAATTAAAAGTTATAGAGAAATTACTGACCTGACAATTGAGTTAAATCCTCCCTCTATAAATTAATACTATGCTATCATGATACTGTATTAAGGGAATGATTCATTGTATCGAGGGTATCATCTCCATTTGTAAGGGGTACATATCTAATTGAAAATTCCGATTTTACATAGACAATTATAACTATGTCATTCTTGTACGTTTAAATGTTATAATAATTTTCTTCTTAATAACTCGGCTCTATGTCCTACGCCTTTACTGCTATGCCTTGATTTAATAATACTAACTCCTTTCGTTTTAATAGACTCTAATAAGTTCCTTGTCCAGGATCCACTTGAATTCACAAGATCCAAAAGCATATGATTATATATCTTAGGCCAATCTTGCTGTGAAAGCGATGATAAAATAAGTGTTGATAATGAACGATTTTCTCGTTCAACCTCAATAATATTATAACGTTTGCCGTCCATCATATACACTTCAGAAATCGCATATCTTCTCCTTGTAACACCATCGCTAAGCTTTGTAAACTTCCGTTCTCCCAGCCCTTCTGGCAACTCATCCATAAATGCCCGAATTACTTTTATCTCTGGATATTGTTCCAACATCTTCAATACATTAATAAAGTCCTGTAACTCCCCCTGAGCTTTAATTTCATGAAGCATTTGATGCTCTAGTCCTCTTGCCAATTGCTGACCACCACTATCTGCTGTAGAACGAATGGAATGGTCATCACCAACCGATTGATCGTGCTAGCTATAAATGGGAAAGGGAATACAATAAGCGAACAGCTGCGGAACGTGTAAACAGCCGTTTTGACGTGTCATTCGGATTTGAAAATCACACGATCCGTGGTATGAAAAAAATGAAAATTAAATGTGGGCTTGCCTTGTGCATCATGCTTGCCATGGCATTAGGCAAGATTAAAGAGAACCAGCCAGAGAAAATGAGAAGTCTTGTATCTTAGTTTACCCACATGTGGATAAGTCGAATTTCAAAAAGACAGTTGTGGATAACGGGATAAGTATGCCCTTTTTTAGGTGGCTATTTTCAGAAAACTTTATTTAATCCTGTTTTGGCAGGAAATGTAGTTTTTCAAAAAAATAAACCCTTTATTTTTTTGCTCGTAAAACTAGAAAAGTGGTACATCACAAAAAGCTCGGATAGTAAATATCTTGACAAAGGGAACATTATACTCATCACCCCGGATGGAGTATAACAGAAGGGAAAATTTTCTTCTCATATTTTAAGGTATATTATCATATGTTCTTAGTAAATACCTTTATTATTGGTG
>NZ_BAAKSZ010000037.1:0-26384 GCF_059698015.1 Oceanobacillus sp. NCCP-135
AAAAAAAATAAAACCTTTATTTTTTTGCTCGTAAAACTAAAAAAGTGGCACATCGCAAAAAGCTCCTGCATTTAATCCCTTGACATAATCGTTAAACCCTGTCTTAAATACTGGTAATAATTTCTGTGCTTCAAACCAGCCTAAATTAAATAAAAAAACAATTAGCGCAATAAAGAGAATGATCGGGAAAAACATCATATTCAATCGAAACAAGCCTGCTCTTGATCCTGATACAGCATAAACAACGACAAGCAGAAAAGTAAGTGCGATGACTTCGAGTGGTGTACGGTCAAATATATATTGTTTGGAGATATCCGCAATTTGGCGAACCTGATATGCAGTAATCATTGAAAATAGCACGCCAAATAGAAAAGTCATCAGTATTGCGACTGGCTTCGTTATAATACTGGATGCGTAAATAAGGAATGTCTGATGAGTAAAACCCGATGCAAATTTAGCAATCAACCATGTCATCAGTATTGCTAAGAGCCCCCCGATCAACAAAGGAATCCATCCATCTGCAGCTATTGCAGTGACAGCCAAATCTTTAGGCAGAGAAAGAATCCCTACACCAATTGTCATGGACGGCAGTGCAACCAAAATCTCCCGCTCGCTAATCATTTCATCAGCATATTTAAAACTTTTCACTGCCTTAGTCTCCTTTATTCATTGACTTTTCATCCTGTGTCTGCATATAGTCAGGACGTCTTTTTAGTGCAGTAATCGGTGCACGTAAAAAGAGGTCATTCCAATCCCTTAAGAAGTTCGGTGCAAATGGTGTAGTGTAAGGAACACCGAAACTTTTCAAATTAACAAGATGAATATTAAGCATAATATAGCAGAGAATTAATCCATAAAGTCCGAATGTCGCAGCAGCAAACATCAAGCCAAATAAAAGGATCCGAAAAGCAATCGCAACACTATAGGATGGTAGTGAAAATGAGGCAATTGCATTAAGTGCAATAACGATAACCATGGCAGGACTTACCAATCCCGCAGACACTGCAGCCTCCCCAATGACCAGCCCACCAACAATACCAATTGTTTGACCAATAGTAGTTGGTAACCTTGTCCCAGCTTCACGCAAGAGTTCCATCGTGATCGCCATTAAAACCGCTTCAACAAAAGCAGGAAACGGTACGCCTTCTCTTGTTGCTGCAATAGAAAAGGCTAAGTCAGAGGGAATCATCCCCTGATGAAAGGAAACTAATGCAATATATAAAGCTGGAAGAAATACAGCAATAAACGCAGCAAGATAACGCAATAACCGCAGCAAGCTTCCAATCGTCCAGCGTTCATAATAGTCCTCAGGAGACTGCAGGGTATTCCCCAAGGTTGCTGGTGCTATTAATGCAAATGGTGTACCATCTAGTAATATCGCAACTTTACCTTCCAAAAGTGCTGAAACGACTTTATCTGGTCTTTCCGTATTTAATATTTGTGGAAAAGGTGATAGAGCACTGTCTTCAATCCAGCCTTCGATATAGCCTGATTCAGGTGCATCATCCATATCAATCGTTTCCAGCCGCCGATTAACTTCCTTGACAATATCCGGATGAATAATCCCGTCCATATATGCTACAACCAGGTTTTTTTTGGAGCGTCTTCCTACCTGATACGTTTTAAAGCGCAAATTAGGATCTTTGATATATCGACGAATTAGCACCATATTTGTTCGTAAATTCTCAATAAATCCCTCTCTTGATCCCCGAATAAGCGATTCTGTAACAGGTTCTTCGATGGAACGGGTTTCCCATCCCTGTGTATCCATCATGATTACTTTACAAATGCCATCTAAGTAAAATATGGTACTGCCATCAAGAATTGCATTTGAGACGTCATCTAATGTTGTTCCTTCTTCTATGCTGGTGACAGTTAATATTTCAGCAAAAATTTCTTCAAATAGCTTCGATTTAGTAGCAGGCAATTGTCTTTTATTTGTATTAATCTGCAGGTTTTTCATTATTTGATTATGTACTAAAGCACTATCTATCATTCCATCAATATAGGCTACTGCACACTTGGATTCAGACTCGTGAATCGTAAACTCCCGGATAACAAGGTCGTTGGGATCCTCAAGCATTTTCTTTAGATTATCGAGATTCTTCTCTAGTTTATTTTCTATTTGAACCGAAAAATCTTCCGCACTTTTGTTGGTATCCTGCTGTATTGTTTTTCTTCTAAAAAAACCCCGACGTACCATATAATCCCCTCGAGTCCTTTAATAGTTGCTCTCCTTTGCTTTCCCATTTCGATATTTTTTTATACAAAAGGAAAATACCACCATGGGCGTATAACAATATGAATTTCCGACAAAATAATACAACAAGGAGGGCAAGCATATCTATGGCAACGAATAAAAAAGTAAACTTAACAGTCTCAGAGCTTGCACAAGTTTGGGGAACATATATGGGTGCAAGTTTAAACATTGCTGTAGTTTCTTATAATATTGCGAAGGTAGGGGATGAAGAAATACGATCCGTTTTACAGGATACTTTGGATCTATCTAACGATCATTTAAATAATGCTGCAGCTTTTTTAAAAAGTGATAAGCACCCAGTTCCAGACGTCTTTACAGAGGATGATGTTCATGTAGATGCCCCACGGCTATATACTGATGGTTATACGTTACAAAACACATTGCAGATTGGAACATTAGGAATGAATGCCTGTGCAATGGCTTAAGGTGTTTGTACTCGAGAGAATCTTTCCTCCTTTTTCTCTAAAGGATTTACTGACTTTAATCAACTACATCAAAAGGCTAAATTGGTTTCTTTGTCAAAAGGCACTTACGTTCGCCCCCCTTCTATACCAGCACCAAAGGAAATAGAAATTGATTATGTAAAGAAACAAAATTTCCTAACAGGCTGGCTCGGTGAACGCAGGCCACTATTAGCCTTAGAAATTGCCAACCTTTACGCTAATATAGAGCAGAATGCATTAGGTGCTGCGACATTAATTGGATTTAGCCAGGTAGCACAATTAAAGGATGTTAGATCGTATCTACTGCGAGGGATTGATATTGCAAAGAAACACATAAACATATTCAGTGAAGTTTTGGAAGAAAATGATGTGCCAGTTCCAATGGGGTCAGATGCCATGATTACGACTTCCTCCGATACTCCGCCTTTTTCCGATAAATTAATGATGTTCCATACTACAGGAATGATTGGACAAGGGATTGGCTTTTACGGTTTTAGTATATCTACCAATATTAGAAAAGATTTAGCATCACATTACGTGCGTTTAAGCGGTGAAATTGCATTATATTCAGAGGATGGTGCCAATATGATGATAAAAAATAGATGGTTGGAAGAACCTCCACGAATGGTTGACCGTGAAGCATTAGCAAAAACCAAAGGAAAGGAATAATCCCAAATGGAAAATTACAAGTATGTTGAACTATCGGCCGCAGAAATTTCGACACTCTGGACAGATTACCAGAATAATACAATTGCTATCTGTGGATTGAAACATTTTTTAACCCACATAAAAGATGAAGAAATACAGCGACTCCTTGAAGAAACCTTACACTTAACACAGCAGCATAACGAAAAACTGACAGATCTTTTTAAGCAGGAAAATTTTCCCGTTCCACAGGGCTTTACCGGTCAGGACGTCAATCTGAATGCCCCCCGTCTTTTTTCTGATAAGCTTTATCTTGAATATATTTTAAATATGACCATTTTGGATCTTGCGTACTATTCCGTGGCCATTTCTTCCGCAGAGCGAAAGGATGTTAACGACTATTTTTCAGAAATTTTAAAGACCACAAAGGAGCTTCATATAAAAGCAAAGGAACTAGCTAAAGAAAAAGGAATTTATATTAATTCACCACATATTCCAAAGCCAACCCAAATTGATTTTGTTAAAAAGGTCAGCTTTCTTGCTGGATGGTTCACTGATCGCCGGCCACTGACTGGTACTGAAATAAAGAATCTGACCTTTAATGCAAAACGTAACGCAGTTGGACAGACAATTATCACCGGTTTCAGTCAAGTTGCAAAATCAAAAGAAGTAAGACGTTTTTTCGAAAGGGGTAGAGAAATATCCGGAAAGCACTTCGAAATTTTCACATCCATTTTAAACGAGGAAAATTTAGCAGATGGTGCAAGATTAATGACATCAGAAGTAACCGAGTCAACCACCCCCCCTTTTTCCGATAAGCTGATGATGGCACTTGTTACATCACTAATCGCTGCTGGTATTGGACAATATGGGATTTCCACGTCTGTGAGTCCAAGAAGGGATTTAGGTGTTCACTATTCACGTTTAATGGCAGAGATCGCTAATTACTCTAATGATGGTGCGAAAATAATAATTGATAATGGATGGATGGAACAACCCCCTATGGCAGCTGACAGGAAAGAGTTAGCGAAATAGGTCCAGCTATGGAGACAGAGTTAAATAAAAAAAGTAAAACATTAGAAGTGCTGCTATGGAGTATCGCACTGCCTGGGTTTGGTCAGCTATTAAATCGCAAATATATAAAAGGGATTCTATTAGTTGGGTTGGAAATATTAGTCAATGTAATGGGAAATTTTAATCGAATTATTGTACTTAGCTTTAATCTTAAAATCGAGGAAGCAATTGAACAAACAAATTATTTATGGCTCATGTTCTATCCATGTTTATATTTTTTTGCAATATGGGATGCCTATAAGGATGCCGGCGGAGGCGTGAAACCATTCGCCTACCTCCCGCTTGTATTCTCAGCCTATTTCGTAACAGTAGGCTTAATTTTTTCACCGGGGTTTACAATATTTGGTAATTTAATCGGTCCAATGTGGCTACCAATACTATTTTTGCCAATTGGATTGGGTGTTGGGGCTATTATACGATGGATTTTATTGAATATATATATGAAGAAAGCTGGTGGAACTTCATAAGAGCCTTCAGGGATTTAGAATCAGACCTCGGAGGCTATTTTTGTTGCTTTTTGCTTTATCGTGGATGGGATGAGTTTTAACTTGAGAGATATCAGAGCAATGTTGAGAGGAAATGGAATAAAGTTGAGAGGAAATTGCCTTTTCATGTATTATCTCTTAACTTTAACCTAACTTCTCTCAACTTTTACTGAGTTTCTCTCAACTTCAGCCTCATCCAGGCTCATACTGTCCATGAGTACGACCCTCACGGACAAAACTGCTCGATTCCAGGCTCGATCTGTCCATGAGAACGACCCTCACGGACAAAACTGCTTGATTCCAGGCTCATACTGTCCATGAGAACGCCTCTCATAGACAAAACTGCTCGATTCCAGGCTCGATCTGTCCATGAGTACGACCCTCACGGACAAAACTGCTTGATTCCAGGCTCGATCTGTCCATGAGAACGACCCTCACGGACAAAACTGCTTGATTCCAGGCTCATACTGTCCATGAGAGCGCCTCTCATAGACAAAACTCCTCTTTTTCATGCTCGCACTGTCCATGAGAACGCCTCTCACGGACAAAACTCACCAACAACAAGAGATTCGTCCAATAGAACGGATATCCCAACACAGCAAATGATACATTTCACTGGATAGACGGCTATTTCACTTCTTAGAAGTACCCTATATATCTAAATGCAGTTTCACCATCTTCTATCCTCCATCCCACCTTTCTCCTCAACCTTATCAATAAGCAAAATTTATTTTTCTAGAATATAATACAGCCCGCCCTCATAGAATATACGAGCAAATCCTATTATCAGATTGGGGAGAACTATATTTTAACAACACTTACATACATAATCTGCTAATTCCTTTAATGAATGGAGGGCTCCTATGAATAAAGAACCTGTATTGGATGTTGAACAGTTAAAAACATACTTTTATCTGGATGATGACAAAATTGCGAGGGCCGTCGATAATATATCATTTTCTATTTATCCTGGGGAAACCGTTGCCCTTGTCGGCGAATCAGGCAGTGGAAAAAGTATTACAGCCCTATCTGTTATGCAGCTCATTAATAAACCTGGCCGGATTGTTGAGGGGACTATTTTAATAGATGGAGAGGAAATTCTTCCATTAACTCCAAAGCAAATGACAAAGATTCGCGGTAATGAGATTGCGATGATTTTCCAGGAACCGATGACAGCATTAAATCCCGTTTATACGATTGGAAATCAAATTACCGAAATACTTAGAAAGCATCTGAAAATGAATAAAACAAAAGCCCACAATAAAGCTATTAGTCTATTAAAAACAGTTGGTATACCAAGAGCGGAAGAAATAATGAAGGAATATCCACATCAGCTTTCAGGCGGAATGAGACAACGTGTGATGATTGCGATGGCGATATCCTGTGATCCAAAACTATTGATTGCCGATGAACCAACGACAGCACTGGATGTAACGATCCAAGCCCAGATTCTTGATTTAATGGCAGATATGAAAGAAAGATTTCATATGGCATTATTGCTCATTACACATGATGTCGGCGTTGTTTCTGAATATGCTGATCGCGTCATGGTTATGTATGGAGGGCAAATCGTTGAGCAGGCTCAAACGAAAGAGCTGTTAAAAAATACAAAACACCCTTATACAAAGGGCTTATTGCAAAGCCTGCCAAATTTAGATGAGGAAGTTGACCGTCTTGGAACGATTAAAGGCACTGTCCCTCCTGCATACAATTTTCCAACAGGATGCCGTTTTTCCTCACGCTGTCCTTTTGTCATGGAAAAATGCAAGCAATCAAACCCGGAGCTGGAAGAAATTGAAACAGATCATTTTGTCCGGTGTTATCTTTATGAGAATGAGGAGGACTAGGAATGACTATTCATTCACAGAAAACAAAAGATAATATATTAGTAGATGTACAAAATTTAAAAAAATACTTTCCCATTAAAGGGGGAATTTTGAAGCGAACCATCGGTCATTTAAAAGCGGTGGATGATGTTTCCTTTCATATACATAAAGGGGAAACGCTCGGTATTGTTGGTGAATCAGGCTCTGGAAAGTCGACGCTCGGTCGGGTTATTCTGCGTTTGCTTGATCCAACAGATGGAAGCATCCACTTCAGTGGAACAGACATCTCCCATTTAAAGCGGAGGCATTTTCGCCCATACAGACGGGATATGCAAATAGTTTTCCAGGATCCGTTTGCTTCACTGAATTCAAAAATGAGTGTTGCAGAACTTATCGAGGAACCCTTACTTGTGCAAACCTCTCTTACCAAATCAGAAAGAAAGGAAAAGGCAATCGAAATTATCGAGAAAGTAGGACTTCGTGCTGCCGATCGCTTGAAATATCCACATGAATTTTCAGGTGGTCAAAGACAGCGTATTAGTATAGCCAGAGCACTAATCACTCGTCCAAAATTTGTTATCTGTGATGAGCCTGTTTCAGCACTTGATGTCTCCATCCAAGCACAAGTGTTGAATCTGATGAAAGATTTGCAGGAAGAATTAGGATTAACCTATTTATTTATCGCCCATGACTTAAGTGTTGTAAAGCATATCAGTGATCGGGTGGCAGTTATGTATTTGGGGAAAATGGTCGAAATAGCCAATAAAAAATCTTTATATAACAACCCTCTTCATCCATACACAAAAGCTTTGCTGACATCCATTCCTGTCGTAGAAACAGATGATGAAAACCAACCCAAAAAGGAAAAAATCAAACTGACTGGTGACCTGCCAAATCCTGCCAATCCACCATCAGGTTGCACATTCCGAACTAGATGCCCACTCGCACATGATCGATGTACGGTAGAACGTCCTAATTTAACAGAAATTGAAGAAGACCATTTTGTATCATGCCATCTTTATACAACAGAAAAGTGAGCTTTTTATAAAAAAACCCCAATGAATATTCCAGTGGGTTTCAGAATATAAACTAATAGGTTCTTAGGAGGTGATCAATGGGTAAGGATTTGTATAAAAAAAGAAAATAAAATTTAAAGGGGGAGAAATAATTTGTTTAAGCATTATAAAAATGGTATAGCTCTTTTGATTATGTTGTTTTTGCTTAGTGTTGTTCTAATAGCCTGTAATAGTGGTACGGATGAGGCAGAGTCAGAAGAGCCAGTGGAAACGGAAGATCCTGTTGATGAAGAAACAGATGATGGTGCAGAGGAAGAAGAGGAAGATCCAGCCAATGATGATGGTCCACAATCAGGTGGTACACTTACAGGGGCAATGGACACAGCTCCTGCCGGTGTATTCAACCCAATCTTTTATGAGGAAGCATATGAAGCCAACATTTTGGACTTCACCCATGAATCACTTGTCAGTCAAAATGAAGACCTTGAATTCAAAGCAAATCTGGCAAGCGATTGGACTATAAATGATGATAATACTGAAATCACCCTAACGCTAGAAGAAGGTGTTACATGGCATGACGGCGAGCCGTTTACTGCTGAAGATGTTGTTTATACTTACAAAGCAATGGCAAGTCCAGGCTATGTTGAAGCAGGCGGGGTTCGAACCGAATATGTTGTTCGATTAGTAGGATATGATGCATTTAATAGTGGAGAGACGGATGAATTCGAAGGCGTTGTAGCCGAGGATGATTATACCGTTACCTTTAAATTTACCGAGCCGAATGTCACTATTTTAAAAGATGTAGCTTTTCCGATTATACCTGAACACATCTTTGGTGACGTGCCGGTGGCTGATATACCTTCACATCCGGCAACACTAAACGCAGGAGAGGTTATCGGAACAGGACCATTTGTATTTAGCGAAATGCTAGAGAGGGAACAATATGTACTTTCAAAAAATGCGGATTATTGGAAAGCAGAACCATATCTGGATCAGATTGTCTGGCGTATTGTCGATCAGTCTGTCATGCTCGGTCTGCTTGAAAATGGTGAAATTGACTTTATCGCTGATCCAAACGGTGTCCCTGCAGCTGATTTTGAAACAGTAGCGGCACTTGATCATATCGAGATCATCGAACAAACCGATTTTGGCTATCAGCTGATGGGCTTTAAGACCAATCATCGATCCGATGCTGACGTAGAAAGCGGAACAATTAATCCAGATAACTGGACACCGAATGAGGATATGAGTGAGCAGCTTGTAAGGCAAGCTTTTGCCTATGCGATTGATCGTCAGGCGATTGTTGATAATTTATTATATGGACATGGTTCTGTAATTAATGCACCCATTGCACAACAGTTCTGGGCATATGATGAAAGTGCGGTAACCGCCTATGAATATGATCCTGAAAAGGCAAAATCATTGCTTGATGATGCAGGCTATGTTGATACAAATGATGATGGACTAAGGGAAACACCTGATGGAGAAGAATGGATCGTAAACATTAATTATCCAACAGGGAACCAGCTCCGGGAGGCTTCTGCACCAATTCTCGCACAATTCCTTGAAGAAGTCGGTGTGCAAATTGATTTAAGGCAACCAAAAGAAATGACAGCATATGTAGAAGATTTGACGAACGATAATACCGATTGGGATATTTACCTGATTGGTTGGAGCCTGGGCAGTGGCGATCCTGACCCATCCGGACTATGGAAATCTGAAGCTGCTTATAACTTTGGGCGCTGGAATAATCCTGAATCAGATCAATTAATGCAAGAAGCTATGCAGGCACCGGAAGCATTTGAACAGGATTACCGTGCAGAGAAATACAGTGAATGGCAATCTGTCTTCTCTGAAGACTTACCAGCACTTCTCCTATATGCACAAAATAAAATTTACGGTTTTAACGAACGATTAAATGGCGTTAACCCAATGCCATATTCATTTAATAATGATCCTGAACTATGGTGGGTATCTGAATAAATTTAATCATTTAATGGAAGGGGCGTGCGTTTTTGGCGCATGCCCTTCTTCTCAGAAAAGAAATTGACAGGCCTTCGAGGTTAGAGTGGATTTTTGTTGGGGGTTGGATTTTTGGCTTTAGGTTTTTGCTTAATTAATCGGATTTGTCCTTGAGGGGGCGTTCTATTGGACAGTTTGCGCTTGGGTTTGGGTTGTTTTGTCCATGAGAAGCGTTCTATTGGACAGTTTGCGCTTGGATTTGGGTTGTTTTGTCCATGAGAGCGTTGTATATGACCAATTGTTACTAATTTAGGTCTGGTCGGGCACATAAAGCCATTCCATGTAGCCATTACATTCACACCAATTTTCACCCAGTTCAGGCGTTGACAAACACTCTACCCGCAAAATTTCATACCGGAACTTCATCATTTCATTCAAATATAAAGATGCACTCCAACAACTATCTTCAAGGGGGGGAAATTATGTACAAATATATTATTCGCCGCATACTCGTTTTTATTCCAATGCTTTTTGCCTTGACGATTATTGTATTTGGACTTGCACAGTTAGCTCCTGGGGATGCTTTGACAGGGCAATCGCTTGCAGACCCGAATGTTGATCCAAAAGTATATGAGCAACAACGGGAAGCATTAGGATTAAATGATCCAATCCCCATTCAATATGGACGTTGGATTAGTTCTGTTGCGCAGGGGGATTTTGGGAATTCATTGGTTTTTAACGGACGTTCTGTAGCGGAATTAATTGAAGCTCGATTTGCCAACACACTTTATTTAGGACTATTTTCATTATGTATAACGATTATCGTGTCGATCCCGATTGGTATTTATTCAGCCAAACGTCCCTATTCCTTACTGGATTACAGTGCTACTGGGTTTGGTTTCCTTGGCCTTGCGATACCAAATTTCTTTTTTGGGCTAATTGCTATCTATTTCCTGTCAATTAAGTTGGGCTGGTTCCCTGCACAAGGAACATTATCCACTCCCGGCATTACTGGTTTTGAAGCATTTATTGATCGTATTCATCATATGATCTTACCAGGGATAACACTTGGACTTGCCGGTACAGCCACATATATGCGTTACATGCGTTCGGAAGTGCTTGATGTACTTGGGAGTGACTATATCCGAACAGCAAGGGCAAAAGGTATGACCGACAGCAATGTCCTCTACAAGCACACACTTCGCAATGCGCTTATTCCAATCATTACATTAATGGGATTTGAAATTGGTGTATTGCTGGGTGGGGCCGTTATTACCGAGCAGGTTTTTCAATATCCGGGACTTGGAACATTATTTTTAAGCTCAGTCACAAACCGTGATTATCCTGTAGTAATGGCGATCGCTATGATACTCGGAATCCTTATCCTGATAGGTAATTTACTCGCTGATATTTTTTACAGTATTATCGATCCAAGAATTCGATATGATTGAGGTGAAACCATATGCAATCCAATTCTCAGGAAATACAACCTGAAAATCCCAAAGTAAATCCCAGTGAGAAACAGGAAAAAAGTAAAAGTCCATTTCAATTAGCACTTGGCAGGTTTTTGAAAAATAAAATGGCCGTTTCCAGTGTATTTGTTTTATTAATCATTATTATCTTATGTATCCTCGCCCCAGTATTTACAGACCTGGATCCGGAAAAAACTGATCTTTTATTGATTGAGAAAGGACCAAGTGAAAAGCATGTTTTAGGTACAAATGGAATGGGTCAGGATAACTTTTCCCGGTTGTTATACGGTGGCCGAATTTCCTTAATTGTCGGGTTAAGCGCCATGTTTTTCACCCTTGTTATTGGTGTTGTGCTAGGATCCATTGGTGGTTATTATGGTGGAATGATCGATAACATCATCATGCGAGCAACCGATATTATGTTGATGCTGCCGTTTCTCGTACTTGCTTTGACGATAATGGCAATCGTAGACAAAGTAACGATCGGCTTATTTGTTGCCATTATTGCATTAACGGCATGGCCAAATCTGACACGAATCATTCGCGGAATGTATTTATCATTACGTGAACAAGAGTTTGTACTTGGTGCTCGAGCGATTGGAGCAAGTGACTTCCGAATTATATTTAAGCACTTTATCCCCAATGCGATTGGTCCAATTATCGTTAATGCCACATTAATGATGGCGACGATGATTATTGCTGAATCTGCTTTAAGCTTTATCGGCTTTGGAATCCCGCAGCCAACGCCTACTTGGGGGAATATGATCTCCGAAGCTCAAAACATAAGAATATTACGTAACCACCCAGAAGCATGGATTCCACCAGGATTAGGAATTCTCATTACCGTTCTGGCAATCAATTTTATTGGAGATGGGTTAAGGGATGCATTTGATCCGAAGAGTAATCGGCGGTAAATTAGAAGAAAACGTTAAAGCGTCTTTCTAGAAGTCAGATTTGAAGAAACCGGCGAAAGAGCCGATTTCGTTTATCTTTTCTGCCCCTTTAGTTCAATCACATTTTACGGGGAAGGTTGGTTCAGTTGGTTTATTATGAACCGGTATATTGTGTATTTAAAGAAACAAACCTATTAATTTCCCCGTACCTTGTGAAAGAGCCAAAAAAAACCTCTCAACATTTTTTATGTGAGAGGCTTTTTTTCTTTCAATTTTTAATAAAAAGAGATTTATCTTCAGCAATTATTGACTGCTCTTTACCATATCTATTCTTTCCTTTTTTCTACAATATTCTTACTCCCTGAAAACAATCCACTTGCTGAAAGCCCCATTATAATTCCGGCTAGAACTCCACTTTTCAGATCATTAGGAAATACATAAAACATCCCTGCTGCTACTCCAAAAAGCACAGATGCTACAGGAAGCAGCCTCTTAGGGAGTCCCGCCCGCTTCAACACTTCTACCAGCCCTACGATTAACGGAATTAAAGCAGCATCGTACAGTGTAAACATTACCAACACCTCCATAATAGTTTACGAAAGTCTTGTCTTTCAAGTAACGGCAAATCCCTTTTGTTCTCTAAAATGAATAAAGCAACTACCTTGAATTACAATCACTCTACATTTTTAAAAATTGATAAAATTGACGTACATCAAGCCACTGCAATGTAAAAAGGAAGATAATAATTGCGAGTAGGAGAATTAAATGGAAAAACAAGCATTGAAAGCCTGTGACTGTTGCGCTGGGATAGACCAATTGATTAATGAAGGACTTGGCGAAGGTTTTATCATTTATGACTAAAATTGAATTATAGTATCATAAAAGCCTATTTGAAGACTATTCAATAGACAAATGAAAACACATGTTCTATAATGAAGTTAAACTGTTATTATTCCAATTCCTATATAGTTTTGGTATAGTTAGATTCATAGCTTGATAGCTTGAAAATATAAAAAGTAGGTGAAGTTTAATGAATCCCTCTTACAAAGTAGTATCACTTTTCAGTGGATGCGGCGGATTGGATCTTGGATTTTTAGGGGATTTTAAATTTCTCGGAAAAGAATATAAACGGTCATTATTTGATATCATTTGGGCAAACGATATTTACCCGCAGGCCTGTGATACATATAAACATAATATCGGAGACCATATTGTTCAGCAGGATATTGCAGAGATGGATATAAACGAAATTCCTAAGGAAGCAGATGTAGTAATTGGTGGGTTTCCCTGCCAGGACTTTAGTGTTGCCGGTAAAAGGCAAGGCATCACTGTCAAAAGAGGACAATTATACCTTGAAATGAAAAAAGTTATTCAACATATTATGCCAAAGATTTTTGTAGCTGAAAACGTCGAAGGCTTAGTTACGATGGAAAAGGGGCTTATACTGGAAACAATCAAAAGTGATTTCCAAAGCATCAAGGACGAAAACAATAACAACTACTCCTATGATGTCTCTCATTATTTATTACATGCCGCAGATTATGGTGTTTCCCAAATTAGAAAACGTGTGTTCATCATTGGCGTAAGATCAGATCTAAATGTGCCTTTTTTAAAGCCTGAAACTACACATAATGAGGAAAATTGGGTAACAGCAAAAGAAGCGATTGATGACCTCTGGGGAAAAGAAAACGACCCTTCCATCCATAACCATTCTCAACTATCAAGAGCCAAATTCTATCCGGGCAGAAAACTGCAAGGTAATACGAAAATAAAGGAAGATGCACCATCTGTTACCATTCGGGCAGAGCATCATGGAAATATTGAAGCACATTATCGCAGCATAAACAACAATGATGATACGGATATGAATAACTGGAGAAGGCTAACGGTTAGGGAGTGTGCAAGAATTCAGTCATTTCCGGATGACTTTGAATTTAAAGGTGCCGCAACACACACGTACAAACAAATCGGCAATGCGGTACCACCGGTTCTCGGCTGGCATATAGCCAGAGCCGTTCAACAAACACTTCTTAGAGCTGAAGAAAAAAGTCAACCGGAACAATTAGCATTTACGTTTTAACCCGGCAATCATTCGTTTGCCGGGATTTTTAATCCTGCTTTAAAGATAGCAGACGGCAGGAGATTTTCTGATAAAGTTGTTTTTTGTGCATCTAATTGATTCATCCATGAGGCTAGTTTTTGTTCCCTCACCTCTTCCAATTCGATCATTTCATTTTCCAGCCAATGTTGATAAAGATCATCGCTTGATGCACTTCCAATAAAATAGTTAATTTCTTTCGCATGGTAATAAAGCTTGCCAAATATGGCTGGAATGCCTCTCACATAATTACCATCCATTAAAAGAGTAACTTTTCCACCAGCCGTAAACAAATCACGACTAAAAGTGACTTGATGATTGTTTAATACATGCAAATGTGCCTTTTCAAACTTGGTTGTCGATGTTGAAATTACTTCTGGAAAGAAAACAAACAACTCCGCTCGTAGCTTTCTTTTTTCCTGATCATCAAGCGATCTGAATTGCTTAATAATGGTTGACCTTTCCCCTTCATCCATCCACCACACTATTTCACCAGGATTTAATTGACTTTTTAAGTATTTTTTTATGGTTATGCCCTTTTCCTGTGATGGCAATTTTCGGTAGGAATTATAGGTGATGCCCACTTCCCTTAAGATAGATTGGTCCTCCGGCAGCTCCATATTTATGTAAAACCTAGGTGAATGGGTTACTTTTACATCAGCCAGGCAATTTTCATAAAGATCAAATTTCACTTTGACTTGATCTTCATTTATTTTCCTGCCAAAGAACAAATAAATATCTTTGGTCACTTCCGATCTATATGTCCCTTCAAATATACTATTACCTGTCGATTCCCATCTGTTTGACTTTGAAAATTTCACTTCTATCCCAAAGCCACCTACAATAATATCCGGAAAACTTTGCTTACCAGTATGTTTAACATCTACATCGGTGATATCTTTGATTACTTCAAAGACACATTCTTCAAAATCTTCACCTTTTGTTATATCAGCTAATTTTTTCTGTTCAATTATATATTTTGCTTGATTAAGTATATCTTGAAATTCGGTCTGTGAAATTCCCAATTAAAACAACTCCGATTTGAAAATTAATAGATTAATATATTTATTTATCTTAGCATAAATCCTCTGTTTATTCAGTCTAATTTGTGCTGTATTTAGTAGTTTTGGTGGTGATATCGTTTAATTTTGGCAGTGTATTCAGTCTGTTTTGGGAATTATTCAGCATAATTTACTTCTTATTCAGCATGATTCTTGCTTTATTCAATATTGGCTGTGAAATCTAAAGACAGTGGGTTTATCGAGGTCTGAAATAAAGCAATGTATGATTTGATTTAACATCGCTGCTGAGTGTTATAGCAAGACAATTCAAGGGAAGTTTATATTTGCAATTCTCTAAGAAATACACATACTTATAATCCCTGCATTCATATCATGCCTTCCTTTTATTGTAATAAGTCCTAAATAATATTACACTCTTTCTTGAAGATCTTGAAGAATTGAAATATCTGCTTTTGCTGTTAACATTTCTTTGTTAAGAACATTAAGCTTCCGATCGATCATTTGAATATCGTGTTTCATTTCTTTTATATCCGTTTCAATATTGGAAGCTCTTGCTTCGATATTCTCTACTTTTGCTGCTACGCCATTTAAACTTACTTTTACTTCATTCATGGTGTTTCCTAATTCTTTCATCATTAGAAATAACTGTTCATTTGATAGTTCTTCCTGCCATTTTTAAAGGTCCCCTTTGATTATGTACTAATTTTAGCATGGGATTTAGTTTCGACAACTGGGCAAAAAATGATTTTACGACCAATTTAGATGCGTAAAATAGGCTTTTCTTCTAGGGGAAAATTGTAGTATGGAATGTGTTTATCTAACCAAAATTAAATGTTGTAACCACTCAGAGGTTCTAAACACAAAAAAGCGCAACCCAATAAGGGGCAAGTCCTTCCTGTATTTGAGTCATATTAAATTATCAATCTGTCTATTTTGGAACAAATGGAATTCCTTTAAAGGCATCCTGGAGGTTTTCCCAAGCAATGGAAGCCTGTGACTGTCATGCTGGGATAGACCAAATGATTAATGAGGGACTTGGCGAAGGTTTTATCATTTATGACTATAATGCAGAAAAACAAGGTAAAGCCAATCCTTATGGTGTTTATGACATGATATAGATCAATGCCGTGGTTAATGCAGGTACCTATCACGATACTGCCGCCTTTGCTGTAGAAAGTATTCGTGAATGGTGGCGATCCATTCCATAGGTCAGGAAACTTATCCGGCGGCAACACAATTGCTTATCACAGCTGATAGCAGGGGAAACAACAGTTCTCGCTCCAGACTTTGGAAAATAGAACTAAAACAATTAGCGAACGAAACAGGGCTGGATATCCATGTCCATTATTTTCCACCTGGAACCAGTAAGTGGAATTAGATAGAGCATCGATTGTTTTCCCATATTAGTCAGAACTGGCATGAATTACCCCTTGTCAGTCATGAGTCATTGTGAATTTAATTCCGATACTAATACCTCAAAAGGATTGAATGTCCAATCCCACCTGGATACAAACGAATACCCAAAAGGGACCAAAATATCAAATGAGGAGTTAGCCCAAGTAAATCTGGAATTCAAGGAGTTTTTGTGATAAATGGAATTATGTTATTTCACCAAATCAATCAATACTTTAATTCGTCGCAATCACTAAAAATCCCTTAATTCATTTCATGTTGAAGAATCTTGATATCTGTTCTTGCTTCAATCAAATCGTTTGCAAGAATGCCAAATTTTTGATCCAATTTACGGATATCTTGTTTTAATTCAGTTTTCATATCTTTCATTTCTGTTTCAATATTCGTAACCCTTATTTCAATATTGCCAACTTTTGCTGATACACCATTTAAACTTACTTTTACTTCATTCATGGTATTCCCTAATTCTTTCATCATTAGAAATAATTGCTCGTTTGTCAGCTCTTCCATTTTAACTCCTCCTCGTATTTTTCTTTAATAAACCTATAGAAAAATCGGTTGTCACCAAGCCTTTGTGTGACAGCTCAAAGCCCGCATTTATGCAGTTAAGAAAATATTTTATGCTTTCTTAACTGCATAAAAATATTAAATACCTTCTTGAAGCTCAATAATATCTACTTTTGCTGTTAACATTTCTTTGTTAAGAACATTAAGGTTCCGATCGATCATTTGAATATCGTGTTTCATATCTTTCATTTCTGTTTCAATGTTCGTAACCCTTATTTCAATATTGTCAACTTTTGCTGATACACCATTTAAACTTACTTTTACTTCATTCATGGTATTCCCTAATTCTTTCATCATTAGAAATAACTGTTCATTTGATAGTTCTACCTGCCATTTTAAAGTCCCCCTTTGATTATGTACTAATTTTAGCATGGGGATTTAGTTTCGACAACTGAGCAAAAAATGATTTTACGACCAATTTAGATGTGTAAAATGGGCTTTTCTTCTAGGAGGAAATTGTAGTATGGAGTGTGTTTATCTAGGCAAAATTAAATTTTAATCATTTTAATTAATAAACAATATGGTTCAATCACATTTTGCGGGGAAGGTTGGTAGTTGGTTTATTCGAAATCGGTATAATATGTAGTTGAAGAAACAAACCTATTAATTTTCCCATACTTTGTGAAAGATCCAACAATATAAATCCAGGAAATAGTACACTATTTTGATATCTTATTATAAAAAGATAAGGGCAAAATTTGTACTTTCCTATCTATTTCAAAAGAAGAATCCAATTTTATAAAGGGTTTTTCTCGAATTGAATTGTTCCTCAAAAGCTTTATTTTCTCCCCACCCCACTAATTGTTCCCGCCATTGACATTGGAGCAGCCTTATCAATTAAAAACAATACAACGGTTGAATCAGCATTTGCAGTAAATGACGGCATCGCATTTTCTAAATCCGTAACGGCTTCCTGTTTTCCAATTGTAAATTCCTTGATGGAAATCTCTCCATTCAGCACATAAAGAAATGGCTTAAAACCTGTGCGAACAGGAACTTTTAGCACATCTCCTGCTTTAGGATGTGCATCATAAATATAAACATTTTGTCTGACATAAAGGGCAGCAGCACTTTCTTTCGGTCCCACCATAAAATACCATTCTCTGTTATCTGTTGGTTTATCATGAAACTGAATAGCAGGTTCGAGATCTGCTTCACATGGCCTAACAAAAATCTGAAGCATTTCAACTTCATCTTTTTTAACTTTCTCCTCATGCCAGAAGCTGTAACCGGCATTCATCATCATCAACTTACCTGGTGCAATGGGGGCTTCAAACCCAGCTGAATCTTTATGGTAGGAAGTGCCTTTCCACACATAGCTAAAAATTTCATCATTGACATGTTCATGCATTTTGATCGTCAACCCTTTTTTCATCACGGCATGATCGATATTGCTTAACGAGCCGAATGCAGTATCACCTGTATCTTCATCTAAAATATCACTTGGCTGAATTCTAGTAATAGAAAATGGACTTTTGAAAGGTTGTGGATGATTTCCTGCTGAGAGTTTTTGCAGCATGGTCGATTCTCCTTTCTTCTTGTTTTGAAGCAATTTCTACTGTAAAAGCTTATATTCGATTTCGTGGTGAAAAATCTAATTAAGAACTATCGCTTCTGTACTATTTAATTCAAACCACGGATTAAGCTGGTAATTTTTAAACTGTTTTTTTGCTTCTTCCTTTATGGTATTCGTTATTTTAAAATAAGCATTTAAATAAATTCTAACATACTATAAGCTATTCTATTACGATTCCACATAATAATGACTTATTTAAACAAATAGCTCTTACATCAGTTCAAGCAAAGAGATTGCCAAAAAATTAAACATGAAATATCACCATTATTTTTCATTCCACATTTTTCAAAAAGGAGTGAGTAGATTTATCTCGGACGCCCTCTATTAATCGGTTGTTCTTCTCCTGTTACAACTGCGAGATTTACTTCTGCCAATTTACTTAAAATCCTCCGGGCAACGTCGTAGAGTAATTCCAAGGCCATTGTATTTAGAATTCAGCCTACTGTTTAATAATAGAAAATCCGGGGAATAAACCTAGAGATTAATATAAATACCTGCATGAACAGAAGTTTTATTAATGTCACCTGCTCAGATAGGATTTCCTTACTATATCTAGGAGTATTTCTTCTTATCGGAAAGTGGATTCGTGTACGAGTATATTAGCTACAAAATTTGTTTTTACCGTCCTCTGTCATCGGAGGATTTTTGGCGTTGTTATTGGGACCACAGGTGCAATGATACCGTTTTACTGGTTTGAACGTGGTATCGGAGATTTTGGGCAATCCATGGGAATCACAGCCACAGGGTTGCTGCACATGCGGGTAGCTGATCCAAACAGTGAATCACCTGCATTTGAAGGTTTTGGCTACAAGCAATTAATTTACGAGCCATTCCTTGGTGGGGGACTTGTAACAGCCTTATCCGTACCTTTAATTTACCAGCTTGGTTCCATCCCATTTTTACTATTTGCAGTGATAATGTGTACAGTTGGAGCATTGGTCAGTTTATTTTACTTTGGTAAAAAGAAAGCTTAGCTTTTAGTTGCATTAGGAGGTGCAAATTTGAGTTCACATCAGATACTGCTATTACTACTAACAGGATACATGGTTTATTCCATCGATAAGAAACAGAAATACTTTCCTGTACCGGTAGTTTTGCTATTGGTAGGTTTAGCGCTTGCACTAGTACCTTATTTTAAAGATATAACGATAACGAAAGAGCTCCTATTTAACGTGTTCTTGCCTGCTTTATTGTTTACTTCCGCATATAGCTTTCCACTGAAGGATTTGCTTAAAAATAAATGGATTATAGCTTGTCTTGGTACTGTTGGATTGTTGCTAACTGTATTGTTGCTTGGATCAGCTATCTATTTGTTAGGAAACCTTTTTGTACAAATTTCTTTTGTCGGCGCATTACTGATGGCTTCGATACTTACACCGACCGACCCTGTTTCGGTCATATCTATTTTAAAAAAATCATCCAGTGATGAAAAAATGGCTGATATTGTAGAAGGCGAATCCTTATTAAACGATGGTACGAGTATCGTTTTATTCACTATATTTTTAAGTATGTTCGTCAATCAAACAAGCTTTTCTGTAGGTATATTCATCAGAGAGTTCCTATTTGTATCTGTTGGTGGGGTTGTTCTTGGAATTACATTCGGTTGGCTGATGAGTAAAGCAGTCCATTATTCACAACATCGGCAATATCAAGTCATGTTAAGTGTGATTGTTGCTTATGGGAGCTTTTACTTAGGTGAGATTATCGGTGTATCCGGTGTATTGTCTACGGTAACTGCGGGGTTAATGCTCTCTTTTGAATTCGGTAAAAATATTAAAGAAGATCATTTCCGGGATTCCCTTGATGGCTTTTGGGATATTGTAGAGCCATCCGTGCTATCATTGCTTTTCTTATTAATTGGAATTCAGGCAGCAGATTATTTGATCTTTTCCAAATGGATATTAGCTATTATTATTTTTATCTTAGCTTTAGTCGTTCGCTTCATCGTTTTAACTGGTATAACGCAAACTTTCCCAGCTTGGAGAGGGAAAATTGCAATGAAGAATACCTCGCTGATTACATGGTCAGGGATAAAAGGAACGATGTCTGTTGCATTGTTACTGGGGTTTGAGACGGCAAGTGATAATCATATCCTCATTTCTCTCACCTTTGCTGTGATACTGCTTTCCCTAGTCATCCAAAGTATTGGCGTTTATCCATTGACAAAACGTATAAAAGACTAAAGCTAGTGTAGGTAGCAACTACTGATCGTATTAGGGAAAATTTAAAAAAGGCTTTACATGGAACTTATTCAAGAATGCTTTTCCTTGCAAGAGTAAGCAGTTAAGACCGAGCTAAATAGCATCCCCACTTCGCCATGTAAAGCCCTGCAATCACTAATCTCAAAATACACCATCTGAATTAACGTGAAGTTTCACAATTTATGTTCTATCCCAAAAACGTTGCTTAGCAATAATAGAAACAAATTCCTCCCCGAAGTTCGAATTATTTGCAGCAAAAACGACTCCAGCTAAATTATTTTCCTTTGATGACTGAATAAAAGACTGTCCTGTCGAGGCAACTCCAATTGGTTTATAGTGCGTATATGCATTTCGGATGAAATCCATCATGTCCTGCTTGAATTTTTCCTGATTTTTAGAATTTCCGCCAACAACATAAAGTGAGTCAACCAGATAAGGACTAGAAGTCATAAATGTTTGGTCAACTTTTAACTTTGTACCATCAGCCCCTGTTACCTTACCAAGCGTTTCACTTATAATGGTAACAATAACCCCACATTGCTGTAGATAGTTAAGCACATTTGTTACCTCACTGCCGTCAAAGCCATTGCCAATAAGTACACCTACTTTTTGCGTATAAGCATATTTTGGCGTGTTGTACTGGCTAAGAGAAGGATAACTTGTCGAAACGGGAACATTGGAACCACTTGGGCGATCGACACCAATATTATCAGCAACAATGCACGCCATTTCCTTATCTACATTGACCAACAAATTGACGTTTTGCTGTCGGACAGATTCGCTTTCTACTTTTCCAAGCTGATAGCTGAATCCTTCAATCGTATGTTGCTTTTCAACGGGGGTCATACTATTCCAGAAAATTCTTGGTTGTGTAAAGAAATCGTTAAATGATTCGCTTCGACCGCGGATGACATGTCCCTCAACTTTTTTGGGATAATGCTCATATCCACCCGCTTCTGGTGGTGTCGTATATGGTGTGTTATTTGCTAGCGAATTCTCATGATAGTTTAACTGATCCACATCGATTCGATACCTCATTGGACCACGCCGCTGATTATTATGAAACGGGCAAATCGGTTGATTGATCGGTAATTCTTGAAAATTCGTTCCAATTCGATGTACTTGTGCAATATGGTAGGCGATTAACCTGCCCTGTAGCACGGGATCATTGGAAAAGTCAATTCCTGGAACAACATTTGCCGGGTTAAATGCTACTTGTTCTGATTCCGTATGGTAATTATCAATATTTCTATTTAAAGTCATCTTCCCGATAAGTTGAACAGGGATTAGTTCCTCTGGCCAAAATTTCGCAGGATCAAGAATATCAAAGTCATAATTGAATTCATCTTCTAGCGGAATTAGCTGAACACCTAATTCATATTCAGGATATGCGCCCATATCAATCGCTTTTCGCAAATCTCTCCGGTGGAAATCCGGATCAAGTCCACCGATTTTCAGTGCCTCATCCTGAAGTAGGGAATGAACACCAAGAACAGGTTTCCAGACAAATCGAACAAAGGTTGCGACACCCTTTTCGTTCACAAATAAATACGTATTAATGGACCACGATTCCATCATTCGGTAATTACTTATAATGCCCCGATCGGACATGATCCACTGCACCATGTGAAGTGCTTCTGGATTATTGGCTACATAATCCCAAAAATAATCGTGTGCGCCTGAGGCTGTCGGTATATCATCATCCGGCTTCGATTGGTACGCATGCATCGCATCCGGAAATTTCATAGGATCTTGATTAATTAATACAGGCATAGCAATTGTTGTCAAATCATAATTTCCTTCTTCCGTATAAAACTTAACGCCCTGACAACGTAAATCCCTCGCCGTATCATAAGATCCCCTAGGTCCTTGTACGGTAGAAAAACGGATAGTTAAAGGAGTTTTTTTTCCAGGTTCCTGTAAAAATCCCGCTTTTGTCACATGCTTCATCGACTGATAGCATTCAAATTCCCCATAGGCACTGTATCCCCTTGCGTGAACCGTTCTTTCCGGTTCCTCTTCCTGTACAAAATGGGTCATCTTTTCTAGATAATGCCAGTCTTGGTGTAAGGAAGGACCGCGTACACCAGCCTTTAAGGTTTCTGAGTCATTCGATATTTTCCTCCCTTGACTTGTAGTCATTGGCTTCCCAGTATCCTTTATGCGATATTGATCCAGTTGTTCCTGTTTAGCATTTTGGCCCATATGGCGGTTGTTTTCTGAAGATGACTTCTCATCCATATATGCACCCATCCTATTCTTATATATTTTCATTCCCATCTAAATACCTATGCATTATTTCAAAAAGTAGAACAGTTCCTCCTACATTTCCTTAATCGTTTTTCCAACCATTTCATATTGTATTAAAACCCATAAACAATAAATTAGCTAAATAAAGCAGGTTACTTATAAAGAGGTTTACATTTACAAAGGTTCCGGTCTATGGAGCTGACATGCCAGCAATACCTGCCATTTACTTCTCTCATCCTTTGTGGATTGATAAAAAATTCAAAAGAAAAAAGTACATACTTTCCATGATATTCCTAATAATAAAGCTATATCAAATCAACAATTCTTAGGGATAGTGTTGTTTTGAATAACAGCTATACCATAAGAATTGTATTCAAATTTTACAAGAAATTATATGAAAAAGTGGTGATTTAATGGAGGAAAATACACATAATGGGATGAATGATGCAATGGAGGATCACTTTTTGCCGATGTACGCTTTTACGAGTGGTATGGGGCAAGAGGTACTCCCAGACCTTTACTGTTACACAAACCAAATTGTGAATGTGGGTTTCGTGGGAGATCCTGAAAAAACGAATGAATGGGTAATGATTGACACAGGCATGCCTGAATCTTCTAACAAGCTTACTAAAGTAGCAGAAGATCGGTTTGGTGAAAATAGTAAACCACAAGCGATCATCCTGACACATGGTCACTTTGATCATGTTGGTGCCGTGGTGGATTTAGTGGAAAAATGGGGCGTTAAGGTATATGCACACGAAGCAGAACTGCCTTATTTAACTGGAAAACAAAGCTACCCAGAACCGGATGGATCGGTGGAAGGTGGACTTGTGGCTAAAATGTCCCCAATGTTTCCGAATGAGCCAGTTGATTTAGGAACTAATGTAGAAGCACTCCCTTCTGACGGTAGCGTTCCCTACATGCCTGGTTGGAGATGGATCCATACACCTGGCCATGCACCTGGACATGTATCCATATTCAGGGATGAAGACAAGGCACTGATTGCGGGTGACGCTTTTGTCACGGTGAAACAAGAATCACTCTATAAGGTGATGACACAGGATGAAGAAATCAATGGCCCACCTAGATATTTGACTACTGAGTGGGATGCTGCTAGGAAGTCCGTCGAAAAACTAGAAGCTTTAAAACCAGCTGTTGCAATGACCGGTCACGGGAAGCCAATGTCTGGCGAAGAGCTTTCAGATGGATTGGAAAGATTGGTAAAGGAATTTGATAAAATAGCAATTCCGGATTATGGTCGATTTGTGAATCGAAAGCATTGATCTTAGTTTAGCAGAAATATGAGTGACTCAGGAAGCAGCCATTCCCGAGTCATTTTTTTCTATGAAAACGTGAAAGCTAAAGGGGTATTCTGACCATATGATTTTCCTAGCCGATGGTAGTGATCAACAATTTCTTGGTTCAGTCCTTTGAATTGCTCTGGTATAGGCGGAAGTTTATCTGCCTCTTCTTGCTGCCACACCGATTGCCCAGGTGCAACAAAACGGTTATCATCAATTCTTACACCATTCGTTACCGTGGCATTATGCATGATGACACAATTCCTCCCTATGACCGCATCATAAATGCTGGCGTGCTGTCCAATGAAGGTATTTTTGCCAATAAACAATGGACCATGAACGGCAGCATGATGCAAGACGCTGTTCTCCCCTTCCAGATATACTCCCCATTTTTGATCATTTACAACAACATGCTCCCTGCCTGGATGTACATGCATTAAAATATTATCCTGTATATTCGAATAAGGGCCAATATAATAAGGATACCCCGAATCTGCACGAAGCAAATTTTTAAAACCCACAAACACCTCATCGTCAATTGTGATGTCACCAATAATCATGGAGTCTGTTCCAATAACAGCCTTTGGACTTATTTTCGGGTAACTGATACTGGTTACTTCTGCAACAGGTGGGTTTTGGTAAATAATTGGATATAGATTCATACGTACTTCCCCTTTCTTTTTAAACCTTATATCATCCTATGACACCCAATTTTAGACGGTCACCTAATGGGCATGACCACTTATAAATATCATGCTCATTTCTGTACCAGGATTAACGCTTGTAGGCATTAATAATCTATTTGTCAGAACTAGAGTTCTTTAGGATTACTTATTTGTATGAATCTTTTTGTCTCATGGTCTTATAGCTATGGACGATTCATTTTCCCTTTCATTCTAACTCTCCGCCAAATCTTCATAATCATATTCCTCCAGCCATGTTTAATCATATTATATCGAATGGGTTTGGAGAAAAAAATAATGCTATTATAATAAGGTAATAACTAGAAAACTCTTCGTGACTTGGAAAAAATTTTTCCTAGAATACATAATTAAAAGAAACTAGGGAAATGTAAGTGCTGAACATAAATTTTTTTAAAAAAATGGAGGTTTTTCATTATGGCACAACAAGATCCACAACAACAAATACAGCAGGCTGTGCAACAAGCTCAGCAAGCACAACAGGCTGTACAACAAGCGCAAGCGAATGCTGATCCGCAGCAGCTGCAGCAGGCTCAGGCAGCACTTCAGCAAGCGCAACAAGGTTTACAAAATGCGCAAACGCAAGCTGGAGCCAATCAACAGCAAAACACGGAACTTCAGCAAGCACAGCAGCAATTGCAACAAGCAACCCAGCAAGTACAACAAGCCCAAGCAACTCAGCAAGCTCAAAATCAACAAAATAATCAATAATAGGTATGCCCCCTGTTCTAGGGGGACTTCATATGGCTTTAAAATAAGGTTACCCGTTTATAAAAAAGGTTATCGTTAAAAGACACGATTATGGTGACACACGTAGAGTTTTTTTTAGTAAAAACAAACTTAAATATCTGAAGAAGAATTTATTTTGATTGGACTTATTTATACATACTAAACATCGCAGTTCTTATAGAAGGGAAGCGTACAAAATGAATGAAAAAAATATATTTCTAACATCTTCTGAGATTGGATCACTTTGGACAGGTTATATGAATGATAGCATGTCTAAGGTTATGTTAGATTTTATGCTGAAGCATATTGAGGATTCTGAAATAAAACCTGTTGTTCAATATGCATATGATATTTCAGCCAGTCATCTAGAAAAATTAACTTCTATCCCGAGTTTGGTGGTAATTATTGCCAATTATTGACATATCAAGGGTCAGAGGCATGTAAAAAAGA
>NZ_BAAKSZ010000038.1:0-25469 GCF_059698015.1 Oceanobacillus sp. NCCP-135
TCCAGCAAAAACCGGCTTTTGTAGGCTTTTTTTTGAATTATATGGGGGAGAACTTTGGACTGTCAAGTCTTGTATCCTTAACATTTATTGTGGCAGCATCAAGTAATTTTCCTGTTTTGCTTTTAACAATTTATTGGAAAAAGTTCAATCAGATTGGTGCAATTACAGGGATGGTAAGTGGACTTGCTGCATCACTGATCCTTGTATTGTTAGGTCCTTATATCATGAATCCGGATGGTGGATGGATCGAAATGGAAGCGATTTTTTCATTACATAATCCTGGAATAATTGCCATTCCTATAGGTTTTTTAGGTGCCTATTTAGGTACTATTCTTTCACGTAATCATTCACAGACGGAAGCGGAATATAGAGTATTTTTTAAAAAATCACAGACTGGAATGGAGTCAAGGAGTGAAAGCTCATGAAGGACTTAACGATCATTCTGTTTGAGAGACTGGGTTTATTGCTTGTTATTGCCTTTGTAATGACTCGTACACCTGGTTTTAAAGCTATGCTGTACAGAGAATTCAGTTGGAAAATGTCGCTTGTGCATGCATTGGTTTTTGGGATATTTGCGATTGCGAGTACGATAAATGGCATCATTATAACAGGGGAATCCGCAATCTCTCGTGATTTTGTTATTTATCCTGTAGAAAATAATCAAATGATTGTTAGTTCAAGCTTGGTTGCGATTGTAATTGCAGGATTGCTTGGTGGACCAATCGTTGGACTTGGTGCAGGAATCATTGCAGGTGCTCACTTGATGTTTCTTGGTGGGATTGGCTCACTTGCCAATGCCCTTGTAAATCCATTGACAGGTCTACTTGCAGGGATGACAGCTCGGTTTTTTTCCAATGAGCGAGTTATTTCACCATTTAAGGCATTATTTATTGGTGTGTTTCCACCTGTTTTACAAATGCAGTTACTGCTGATCATGTATCCGGATTCAGCTAATATGGTTGCAATTGTTGACAGGATTGGCTTGCCGCTTGTCTTATCGAATAGTATTGCCATTGCAATCTTTACGGCAATGATTGGGATTGTTTTGCGTGAACAGGAAAATGAAGCCGCCTTTGCTTCCAAGCAGGCTTTGACGATTGCAGAGGAAGCAATGCCGTATTTACGGAAAGACTCTCCGGTTGATATGGCTAAGGGGATCGCTAATTTACTGTACGACAGGCTGCAGCTGGCGGCAGTTTCCGTGACAAGTCATCAGGAAGTGTTGGCCCATAAAGGACTAGGTGCCGAGCATCATCATCCAGGTGAAGTTATTAGAAGAGCCCTTTCATTGGAAGCAATCCAAACAAATAAGATGAAAGTAGCCTATAGCAAGGCAGAAATCGAATGTACCCATGAGAATTGCCCACTGGAAGCTGCGATTATGATTCCAATAACTGGGGTAAATGATTTTTCGGGACTCATTACATTTTACTTTCGAAAAGCGCAGCATATTTCTCCTGTTGAGCTCATGATGGCTCAAGGATTAGGTCAATTCATTTCCAATCAACTGAATATTTTGAAAGCGGAAAAACTAAAAACACATATACGCGATGCGGAATTGAGAAATCTTCAAGCCCAAATTAATCCGCACTTTCTATTTAACACTCTTCAGCTGATTGCGTCATTATTTCGAGAAAATCCAAAAAACGCTCGACGAATAACCTTGCAATTGGCAAGTTTTATGCGATTCAATTTACGGCTTGTTTCCAGGTCACTTGTTGAGCTTGAAAAAGAATGTGAGCATGTTGAAGCATATACTACAATTATCCGGGCACGCTTTGCCGGGCGTTTGCAGATTGATTTTATCAGACCGGATGAAGTTGCGGATATTTATATTCCACCATCGACGATTCAGCCATTGGTGGAAAATTGTATTCGGCATGGGCTAAGGGATGTAGCGGATAATGGCAGGGTGGAAATAGTGATTCAAAGATGTAAGAGAACGATCCATATTGCGATTCGGGATAATGGTCCGGGATTCCCTGAGTCTATTTTAGCGCTGGTAAGTCATCAACCTATTGCAGATACAAGAGATGGTGGAACTGGCATTTATAATGTCAATAAACGGCTAATTAGTTTAATAGGGGAATCAGCCAGGCTGCAAATTCGGAATTTACCTGAAGGGGGAAGTGAAGTGGCATTTTCAATCCCTGAACAGAGTCAAATGGAAAGGCGGGTACTAACATGAAAATTCGTGCGATGATTGCTGAGGATGAATTAATGGCAAGAAAAGAGCTGCTTTATTTGCTAAAAGAGGAAAAAGATATTGTTTTATCCCCACATGCCGAAACCGGTGAACAATTAATTGAATTATATGCTGAACATCAGCCGGATCTAATTTTTCTTGATGTAGAAATGCCTGGTTTAACAGGCGTAGAAGCTGCAAAATATATTACGGATCAATCTGCAGGATCACCGCCATTGTTTGTTTTCACTACGGCATATGATGAGTATGCATTGGATGCTTTTGAAATTGAAGCGGTAGATTATTTATTAAAGCCCTATGATGAAGATCGTTTTCAAAAGACAATGTTCAGGATACGCAAACTTATTCAGCAAATTGATAGTGATCCCAGAGAGGCAACGAAACCGGTTAAAGAGCAGCTGTCAGCTTCCAAGTTACTTGTTGACGATGGGGAGCGAATGGTGGTTTTGTCCCCTGATTCGATATATTATGCTGTGCCGAATAACAGGATGTTGGAAATTCATACCGAGGATCACATGCTAATGAGCCGTATGACATTGCAGGAGTTAGAAGGAAAATTATCAGACCATTCTTTCTTCCGTACCCACCGAAGCTATCTAGTTAATTTAAATCATATTTTGGAGATAACTCCCTGGTTTAATGGGACAAGCAATGTCACACTTAAGGATAAGCACAGAACAAAAATACCTGTAAGCCGTTCAGCTAGTAAAACAATCTTAAAAATATTCAAATTATAACCATTTAACAGTTAATTAAAACCATTCACACATGAAAATCAACCGTTGATACTATCTTCTCATTATGATTGCGAAAAATAATTATAATGTTTAGTAAGCGCTTTCAGTAAAGGAGGGTGACTTACTAAACGAAATAAATATCGCAATGGGAAACAGTAGATTTTGTAAAGTGTCTAATTAGTCAACCACTAAGCATGATAGAAACGAGGAGGATGGTTTTGTGAATGGTCAACAAGAACGAATGGAAGAACATACGAATAAAATTGATTATTTGGAGGTGGAGAAAAGCAGTCAATTTAAAGGATTTATGGAAAGAAAGAAAAAATTTATCGTACCGATGACGATATTCTTTCTTATCTTTTACTTTTTACTGCCAGTATTAACGTCTTATACCACTTTTTTGAATACACCATTATTTGGGGATATATCATGGGTCTGGTTATTTGCAGTCTCCCAATTCGTCATGGTTTGGGTGCTAAGTACGATCTATATAAAAAAGGCAGCCACCTTTGATGATGAAGCTGATCAGATTATTGAAGAGCAGATAAAAAAGGGAGGTAATTCCTAATGGATACGACGGTTGTTGTCCTATTTCTGGCAATTGTTCTACTGACACTTGTAATTACATTTTTTGCAGCAAAACAAACCAAATCGACTGGTGACTTTTATACAGCTGGCGGAGGACTTACTGGTTGGCAAAACGGCTTAGCCATAGCAGGTGACTATTTATCGGCAGCCTCATTTCTCGGTATTGCCGGGGCGATTGCATTAAATGGTTTTGACGGATTCTTCTATAGTATTGGTTTTCTGATCGCTTATTTAGTTGTTTTATTTCTAGTAGCTGAACCATTGCGTAATCTTGGGAAATATACCCTTGCTGATATGATTAATTCCCGCTTTGATGCTAAAAAGATTAGGGGAGCGGCTGCATTTAGTACAATTACCATCGTTCTATTTTATATGATCGCACAGCTTGTTGGTGCAGGTGCACTTATTCAGTTATTATTTGATATTGATTATTGGATTGCTGTATTAATTGTTGGTGTCATGATGACCATCTATGTACTATTTGGCGGAATGATTGCAACAAGTTGGGTGCAAATTACCAAAGCAGTACTGTTAATGGCTGGAATGGTTATTATTTCATTCCTTGTTCTGATGAAATTCAACTTTAATATTTCTGCCATGTTCACAGAAGTAAAAACTGCTACCAGCCATGGAGCTGATTATTTAAAGCCTGGTCTCAAGTATGATGATGGATTAGGAACCATTTCCTTAATGATTGCGCTGGTTCTTGGTACATCTGGTTTGCCGCACATCCTGATGCGATTCTTCACGGTGAAGGATGCGAAAACAGCCAGAAGCTCTGTAATAACAGCTACCTGGACAATCGGTATATTCTATATTTTAACGTTATTCCTTGGATTTGGAGCAGCTATATTTGTTGGGGAAAGCGAAATACTTGGAGCAAATCCAGGAGGAAATATGGCAGCCCCATTGTTAGCGGAGGCAATCGGTGGAAACATTCTATTCGCATTTATATCTGCTGTAGCATTTGCTACGATCCTGGCAGTTGTGGCTGGGCTGGTCTTATCAGGGGCATCTGCATTTGCACATGATATATATGGGCAGATTATTAAAAAAGGTAATGTTACGGACAGGGAACAGATGCTGGCAGCACGTTATGCAGCACTCGCAGTATCCGTAGTTTCGATACTTCTTGCCTTAGGTGCTCAGAACTTGAACGTTGCTTTCCTTGTATCACTTGCATTTTGTATCGCAGCGAGTGCTAATCTGCCAGTTATTTTGTATACCGTTTATTGGAAAAGGTTTAATACACAAGGAGCTCTTATGGCTATATTGTTTGGACTAATATCGGCATTGGTACTTGTGTCAATCAGTCCTAGTGTATTTTCGCCGATAGAGGGTGCAGCTTTATTCCACGGGGAGCCAATCTTCCCACTGGAAAACCCGGCAATAGTGAGTGTACCACTTGGTTTTCTTGGTGGTTACCTTGGAACAATATTCTCGAACGATAATGATTTAAAACGCTATGCTGAAGTAAAAGTAAAAGCACATACCGGCTATAGAAAGTCCAGTTAAGGTAAATATAAGATTAAGGAAAAGGGGCTGTCATAATTAGGATGACAGCTGTTTTTCATGGCAGTAAAAAGAGTATATCCATATTTCTTTCTACATAAGTGCACAAAGAAAAGCTACGTAACCAATATATCGCAGACGAACTTTTCTTTTGAACTAAGGCATCGCCCAACCTAATGCGAATGCCAAGTTTTCTAATATATAATCCGGAACGAAAACTTCTAAATTTCATTTGTCTACAATATATTTTCTTTGAAAGACTAATAGAGTATAAGGGAAGAAGGAGGAGTTATGATGAGTATTTTGAGTGAAGAAAAATTAGCAGCATATCCGCATAAGCCGCATGGTGGAAAATTAGTGAATCGAGTTCTTACTGGGAAAGAGCGTGAGGAGGCAATGGAGAGAGCGAAGCAGCTGCCGGTAATTATGATTGATATGGAAGCTGTTATCACACTGGAAATGATTGCAACTGGTGTCCTGTCACCGAATGAAGGTTTTATGGTTGAAGAGGACTATAAGTCAGTTTTAATAGATGGACGCCTGAAAAATGGTATCGTCTGGCCAGTGCCACTAAGTTTTGCGCCAATTGGTGACCGAAACAAGGAGGTTATTCAGTCATTATCTGTTGGTGATGAAGTAGCGCTTGCAGATGACACAAAAGAGCCGGTAGCGATTCTTAAATTGGATGATATTTTTCATTATGATAGAGAGTTCCGTGCATCACATCTTTTCGGTACGACTGATCGTAATCACCCTGGTGTTGATTCCATTTATCGAAGAATGGGAGATACTGCCTTAGGTGGCCCGATTCAATTGCTTCGCAGGGTACATTGGGGTCCATTTGAAAGCATTCGAATGGAGCCTAAGGATACTTGGAAGCTATTTTATGAAGAAAAGAAATTTAAATCAGTTGGTGGATTTATAACAGGTGCCAATCCACTGCATCGTGGGCATGAGTATATTCACAGGAATGCATTGGAGGAGCTCGATGGTTTGTTTGTTCAACCACTGGTAGAGATGGCGAAACGTGAATATACACGCCATGAGTTTCGAATGTTATCCTACCGTAGTGTTTTGGATACGTATTATCCAAAAGAAAGAACCGTTCTTGCACCACTCCGGGTTACGTATATTTTCGCTGGCCCCCGTGAAGCGGTTCTTCATGCATTAATTATGAAAAATTATGGCTGTACACATGCGCTAATTGGTCGGGATCATGCGGGCATTGGAGACTTTTATGATAAATATGCCAGTCATACGATTTTTGACGAATTTACTGAAGAAGAATTAGGTATTGATATTCGTCTGTTCCATGAAGTATTTTACTGCACACGCTGTGACAATCCAGCGACGGATCAAACCTGTCCACATGATGAGCGTTATCGAATTAATATTTCCGGGACGGGTATTAGAGAACTGTTGCGTTACGGTGTCCTTCCACCGAAGGAAATCGTCCGGCCGGAATCTGCTCGAATTGCGATGCAAGGTGTTCAGCCAAAAGGTGTTGATGAGAACAACCAGGCCGTCTCCCCAGTTGGAAAAACAATCAAAAGTATTTTCCCATATTATTTAGAAACATCCAGGCTGGGCGGGGCAAAGCGAAATCAGCCGCTGGAGGTCGATAACTTAACGATTGAAGATCTGGAAACGGCTATTATGGATGTACGTTCAAATGCTGATCGGGTCTATAAGGAAATCTTTGATGAATTTAGCTATGTCACCGATACGCTTCGTTCCACGCAACCGGACTGGGTAGCTGATGCCCGAGAGTCCATTCATAAACAGCAGGAAATGGTTGTTGAATATCTAGAGGAAAAGGTAGATAAAGCGCCGGATAAGGCATCGGATGAATTTATGTACCAGGATAAGGGGGAAGCAGAACACGAATTGGAAGTGGCGCGAAGAGTTTTCAATGATTTACCAGCTGCACTGCGTACAAAAGAGCTAGAATACCGAACTTGGAACCCTCTACCATATCGGCGCTATCGTGGAAGTGATGAAGAGTAAGTGAGAGGTGGAAACTACTGGTAAGGCGATGTAGACCTCCAAGTTGAGCGATCTCCGAAGTGTATAAGATCGCTCAATTTTTTTGATTGGATAGGAAATTATCACAAGCGTGCATAGATAATAACCATGGTTGCAGCAGATACTTTATGTTTCCAATTACATGACTGTATACGGCATGATGGGGAAAGAGTCGTTAACTGATAATACCTCGATGCCATTTACAACTGTATTGATTATAATTTGTGTAACAAACCGAATATCATCTGTACAATAGGTATTAAACTTTCCAAAGTTGAAATAGCTTCGGTCAAATACATGAAGCACATTTTTATCTGATATGATCAATGCATTCAGTTGTGTTTCATTTGTTGCCTTTGCAGGTGTATGAGTTACTTCATGAGGGTAAGATTTTTGCAGAGCGCCATTTCTATACTACCTGGATTCCCGCTATATATAACGAGATGATTTACAGTTGGTAATCTTAACCTTCGTAGATGCTGACAAAACAATATTAATTTACAAAGGTGCATTTTATATTCATTATCTTTCCTCATTATACTTTTTAAGTGTAACGATTCAAAAATTAACTAAAAAACCTTCTTAACAGTTAGTGCTAAAGATGTTTATAAGGTTTTTATTGTTACAGATTTCGGGAATGCAGGATACTAAAGAAAAGAAAGCCTGTGTTAGGCTTTCCTACTCACTGAATCTCGAAATACAATTTTATACGGAATTATTATTCGTTTGGATGGCTCTGATTTATTTACAGATTTTTCAATCAGTGCTTTTGCTGATTGTGCACCAAGTTCATAGATGTTTATATCAACCGTAGTTAAAGCTGGACGGGTAATCTCGGATAGATATACATTATTAAAACTAACAAGTGAAATGTCCTGTGGTACATTAACACCGGATTCTTCCAAGGTACTTAACACACCCAGACTCATTAAGTCATCTGTAACGACAATACCTGTGGGTCGAATATCCAATGCTAATAAATCCTCTACTGCCTCACGTCCACCTGACTTAAGAAACTCTGTATGAATCTTATATTCATCACAGTCCTTCAAACCTGCTTCCTTCATTGCAGCTTCATAGCCCGCTTCACGATCCATCGTCACAAACAAATCCTTTGAACCACCAATGAAGGCGATTTTTTTATGACCCTGTTTGATTAAATGGTTTGTTATATCTTTTCCTGCTTCGAAGTTATCATTATCAACATGTGTAATTGAATTAATATTTTCATTGGGTTTCCCGACAATAACAAACGGAAATTCATTTTCACGGAGGAAATTCATCACCCGATCATTCACCTTGGAGTATAGCAGGATAACGCCATCAATATAGCTACCATAAACCATACGCTGAACTTCTGAAAAAATTTCAGCATCAGATTCACCGGTCGATAACATCATTGAATACTGCAGATTGTGGGTAACAGAACCGATCCCCCGTAAGATTTCCGGGAAGAACGGATTCTGTAGTGCTGTATTGGCAGATGACGGCATGATGACCCCGATGGCCTTTGTTGACTTGGCAACTAAATTACGTGCATTGATGTTTGGATGATAACCCAGTTCTTTCATTACTTTACGAACTTTTTTCTTTGTATCAGGGCTGATCCTTGGATTATCCCCAATTACCCTAGACACAGTAGAGGGTGATACGCCTGTTGCTTTTGCTACATCTTTAATTGTTACCATTCATCTCACCCTCGTCATTTTTTCCAGGCTGTGTTTAATTGGTTTACTGCTTTATTTCACATTTTCAAACAACGCAGTGGAAATATACTCACTATCTGCGGGGCTATCTGCAAGCTCCTCAGCTTGTTCCCCGCTCTCAGCGTTTAGCATATTGCCACTGCTGTGTTGATTCATTTCTTTATTTGCATATAACAGCAACTACTGGAAAACAGCCTATTTCTATTTCTTTTCTAGAACTAATTTATGGTTTTCACGACTGACTTCTCCGTTAATTATAACATTTTGACCTTCATTTAGTCCGATTACGTCTATAAATATTTCTTTATATGCAGGTTTATAATCGCCTTTTTTATCTAATACTGTAATTTTCACCTGATCAGCTGTTGAGACAATTTCCATTTCGAGCTCGATAAAGTTACCCTTTTCATAGGCAAAAGTTTCTCCATCATCGTCATAATGGGTGAATCGATATGTTGTATCTTTTTCAGCTGCGTAAATGTTCATACTTACATTCTTAGTTGTTTTATCCGCGTTTGAAATCCACTCGCCTTGCATAATCGCAGTTCCTTTTTTAATAAAGATAGGCAAATCTTCAAGCTCGGCATGAATTAAGTGTGTATTACCTCCTTCAAAGACGTCGCCTGTCGTATATTCCACCCAGTCACCTTCGGGCAAGTAGACAGCACGGTCTACAACAGATGGTGCCAAAATCGGTGCCATGACCACATTATCACCAATCATAAATTGATCATTCATGTTATATGTCTTTACATCTTCAGGGTATTCCAGCAATAATGGACGCATTACAGGAAGTCCTTGTTTACTGGCTTGATAGAACAATGAATACAGTTGCGGCATCCACTTATAGCGCATCTGAATATATTTTTTCATAATATGCTCATACTTCTCACCGAATTGCCACGGCTCCTGGTACAGGGTTCCAATCGCCGAATGATTTCGGAAATATGGTGTAAATGCTCCAACCTGTGTCCAGCGCACAAGTAACTCTGCATTAGTATCGTGCGCAAATCCGCCCACATCCGGACCTGTGAATGGTACACCTGATAGTCCAAGGTTCATCACCATTGGCAAACTCATTTGAAGATGCTCCCAGAAACTGCGATTATCCCCGGTCCAAACCGATGCATATCGCTGCACACCAGCATATCCAGCACGTGTCAGCAGGAATGGACGTTTCCCATTCAGCTGTTCCCTCATGCCTTCATAGGTTGCCTGCCCCATTAAAAATCCATAAACATTATGAAGCTCCCGATGCGTGGTGGGATTACCATCATTTCGATGTATTACTTCTAAATCCATTGTCTTTGTTTCGTTAAAAACAGCAGGCTCATTCATATCATTCCAGATACCTTCTACTCCCAGATCTGTGTAAAATGCGTGTTTTTCGCCCCACCATTTACGGACTTTCTCATCAGTAAAATCAGGAAAAGCACTAGTACCCGGCCAAACTTCACCGAAATAGGTTTCACCTTCAATGTACTTACAGAATTGATCCTGGTTTACACCTTCCTGGTAAATCGTGTATTCAGGATCCTTTTTAACACCTGGATCAACGATTGGAACGATGCGAATACCCATCTTACGCAAATCTTTAATTAACTGTTCTGGGTTTGGAAACCGTTCTTTATCAAATGTAAATACACGGTACCCATTCATATAATGGATATCTAGGTGAATGACATCAACCGGGATATCACGATCCACGAAATTCTGTGCCAGTTCGCGAACTTCAGCCTCTGTTTCATAACTGTAGCGGGATTGGTGGTAGCCAATGGCCCATTTAGGAGGGATCGGCATTCTTCCTGTTAGATGAGTGTACTGTTCCAACACGGTTTTGGGCTCAGGACCACCCATTATATAATAATCCATCTGACCACCTTCTGCAGTGAACGAATAATACTCGGAAGAAGATTTCATATCAAATGCAGAACGGTACGTATTATCAAAAAACACACCATGTGCGCGACCATTGCGTAATGTCATAAAGTAGGGAATTGATTCATACAATGGGTCAGTTTCCGGGTTATGTGGCGCATAAACATCGGAGTTCCACATTTCATATTTTTCCCCACGCTTATCAAGGAATCCTGTTTTTTCACCAAATCCATAAAAATGGTCATTCTCCTGCATTTCTTTAAAGGTAACTACTTCCCCATTTTCCCGGTAAGCCATACCACGTTCACCTTCAGAAACTATTATTTGTCCATGCTCATCTTTTACAGTTAAGCGAAAAGGTGTTTTACTGATGACTAGTTCGATCTTGCTTGTCTTTAATTTATATACATCATTAGAAAAATCCTCAGTAACAACTACATTATCTGCTGCTTTGGCCACGACAGTCTGAGACTGATCCAATTTCGGATCACCCTTCTGATTCATGATTACCCGCACAATTGAATCCGTATAAAACTGTAGAGTGACATTCCCGTTTTCACATACAAACAAGTAGGTGTTTTTGATTTTTTCCTGATTGATTATATTTCCTATATCTCGATATACGACCGCAGCCGTTTGTTGTTCTTTACCTGGGTGAATTGCAAAACTAGTATCTTCAAGCATTGGTTTACCTCCTGTAAAATAGGTTACTCATAAATTTATTTGTTTCTTTATTCTCTAGTTGTAATAAAAATGATTATTTTATCCATAAACTTAACCCTTTGATCCTCCAGCAGTTAACCCTGAAATCAGGTATCGTTGAAGATAAAGATATACAGCGGCAATTGGTACTGCTACTAAAATAGACCCCGCAGCAAACCTCGTAAAGTTGTTTGCAAATTGGTCGTTAATAAAATTATAGAGACCAACCGCCAGCGTATAGTTTTCCGAACTGGAAAGGACAATAGTTGGGAGTAGAAAGTCAAATAAAGGCATCATAAAATTAAATAATGCAACAACAGCTAATATCGGTTTAGCCAGCGGTAGCATGATACTCCAGAATACTCTTAGATGTCCTGCTCCATCTATTCTTGCAGCTTGGTCAAGTTCACGTGGAATGGTATCAAAGTATCCTTTCACCAGCCATGCATTAAAGGGTATTTGCCCTCCTAAATAAATAAGTATTAGCCCGGTAAGTGTATCCAATAAGCCAATCATATTTAAAAATATATACAATGCAACCATAGCCATCATAACTGGGAACATTTGCAATAGTAAAAACACATATAATCCATTTTTTCGACCTACAAATTTATATCGAGAAAATGCATATGCTACAAGAGATGTCAGAATAACACTTCCTATAGCAGTCGCCGTGGAAACAATCAAAGAGTTTTTATACCATAACAAATAATCACTACCATCACTAAATAGCCATTTATAATGATCTAATGAAAAATTCTCGGGTATTATAGAGGAAGAGTAAAGACTACTTCCCTTATTAAATGACATACCCACTGTCCAAACTAGAGGGTAAAATATAATAATAGAAACAACGGCTATCAACACATAAATAGAAGTAACTTCAATTCTCGATTTCCTTTTTTGATTCATTAGATCTCACCCTCTTCTTTGAATGATCTTGTCCTTCTAAACTGATAAAAAGCAAATGCAGAAACAATAACACCCATTATAATAGAGATAACCGCTGCCATGCTGTAATTATTTGTATCGAAAGTTAGTTTGTATACCCATGAAATCAGGATATCTGTACCACCTGCATTTTGACCTCGAACTGGTGGTCCACCTTCGTTAAAGAGGTATATAACATTAAAATTATTGAAGTTCTGTGCATATTGCATAATTAATAAGGGTGCAGTTGCAAACATCACATGAGGAAGTGTTATATGGCGAAACTTTTGAGAACGAGAACCCCCATCGACGTCTGCTGCCTCATACCAATCTTTTGAAATACTTTGTAGTACACCTGTAAATAATGCGAAGATAAATGGAAAACCCAGCCATGTCTGAATCATAATAATAGCAATTCGTGCGTATAGCGGATCGCTTAACCAAGGTAAGCCTTCACCACCAAACAGCGGAATAATAATATCTCTGTTTATCGCACCAAAATCATCATTGAACATGGCAGAAAATATTAGAATTGTAACAAAAGCTGGAACAGCCCATGGAAGTATTAAGATGGTACGAATTAATTTTTTAAATTTAATTCGAGAATCATTTACTAACAACGCAAGAAATAGACCTAGTGCGATCTGCAGCGTTGTAGCTACAACAGTCCAGACAATTGTCCAAGAAAATACACTTAAAAAAGTGTCTTGCCAGATTGGAACCGTAATCAGGTTAATGAAATTATCAAAACCGACCCAATCAACTAAGTTTCGAGGTGGTGAGTTATATAGATTATAGTTAGTAAACGCTAATAAAACTGAAAATAGTAATGGAAATATTACTACAAAAATCATTAGAACTAAACCAGGAAATGTCATTAAGTAGGGAAATGCATTTTCATAAAATGCACCTATAGTCTCCCTTAATTTCATTGGTTTCCAGCCACTCTGTATCTTACGTGCCTGCTTCATTGCGTCGATTACATTATAAATATAAAGTGTCACAGCAAAGAAAACACCAATTAAAGAAAGGACCCCCAAGACTAGTAGTCTGATAGAGTGGTCAGTTCCTGGAATCGTACCTAATGTACGCAGACCCCATAACCCATAATTTATAGATTCTAGCAACGTAACAATAAATGCCAATTCTATTATTATAAAAGTAGAACCTTTTAAAAATCTACGGTTATACAACTGGCCTAAACCCGCAAACAAAATTGATAAGATCATAGCTATTTTAGGGTTATGTAGTTTTGGTTCTCTTTGTATTTCTTTAGGTTTTGAATCGTTGTCCGTTTGTATAGACATTGCTAATACCCCCCTAATAAATCTTCTATCCTACTAAAAATCATTCCTATAAATTCTTACATGGTTATATATCTAAATTAAAAAAAGTAAATGGGAAGAAGGTATCTCCCCATTTTCCTCTTTAGTAAAATTTATTATTCGGAACCACTTGCTTCTATATTTGCTTTTATTTGTTCAACAGCCTCATCTAGTACAGACTGTACATCCTCTCCTTCAGCCAAGAATTGCAAAGCATCATTCATTGGTTCCCACACTTGAGCCATTTGAGGGGTACTTGGCATCGGCACTCCATATTCAATTTGCTCTGCAAATGCTGCATAAATTGGATCTTCAATAGATTCAAGCGCATTAGTGTTAGGTGGTAGTTCACCTGCAACCTCAAAGTAGTGTTGAAGATTTTCTTCGTTTGTCATGAATAGTGCTAGGTCTTTTGCCCAATCTTTTTCTTCGGAGTAGTAGGACACCATCCAAGACTTCACCCCTACCAACGTTGCACTAGGCTCACCATTAATTGTTGGAAATGGAGCAAAGCCAACACTATCTCCTAAGGCTTCTGTATATCCAGAAATACTCCAAGGCCCACCTATTACAGCCCCTACTTTCCCTTCAGTGAATAGACCATCAACTACGTCTATAGTAGTTGCTGCTGGTATCATCCCTTGGCCAAAAAATGATTGGAATAATTCTCCACCTTGTATTGATCCCTCATTATTTAAGCCTATGTCAGTAGCATCATATTCTCCGATATCCCCACCAAAAATATAACCACCATAGTTCTTAAAGAAAGGATATGCAAAATATATATCGTTTGGCTTCATTAAAAAGCCGTATTGGTCTTCAGATGCGTTTGTCTTTTCTTCAAGAATTGTTTTTAAATCATCAATATCTTGTGGTGCTTCTGACACAATATCTTTGTTATAAAATATTCCATATGTTTCGAAGACAGCTGGGACACCATATCTATCAGTCTCTCCATCAAAATTATACGTCACCGATTCAATAGCAGCATCACTATACCCACTTATTTCTTCATCCGACAAATTAAGAGGTTCTGCAAGGCCTTGAGCCACTATGTTTCCAATTTGATCATGTGGTTGAAAAAATAAGTCTGGACCGTTACCCTCGGGACCAGCAAGTGATAATTCCTGTAACTGATCCAACATTGATTTCGCTACCACATTGACGGTTATTCCTTCTTGTTCCTCATAATCAGCGGCGATCTTTTCGATAGCTGCCAACTGATTGTCATGATCATTTGCCCAAATCGTTAATTCTTCGGGCTTTTCGGGAGCTTCACCTTCAGTTGCAACATTGTCATTTCCTGATTCTTCCTCACGATCTGGAGCACAAGCTGATAACATAACTAATAGCGACATTAAAGCTGCAAGAGTTATAAGCAAAAACCTTCTTTTCATTTTAATTCTCCCCTTTTTTATAATAGATATGAGCTAACAACAAGCACTGCACCTAAATGTTTCTGTGCAAACGTTTGCGCTTAACTTACGCTTATTCTATATCTAATACCTTTTTATTGCAAGCGTTTTCAGCAAATTCACTAAATACTTTTAAAGATTACTATATACCCTGTTATTTTTAGAGATATAATTTTATAAAATCCTATGTAAATCATTAATAAAGAGAGCACAACTACCTATTGACATGAATTTAATTATCGTTTAATAATTGTAATTGACAACCAAGATTATTCGTAATTGTTAAAATCCATTGGACAATACTCTTATTATAAACAGCCTAGACTCTATAAATAACAGAAGGGGTAATAGACTGAAAGGAGAGTAGAGCAAATTAAAAAAAGGCAAAATTAATAAAGGAGGCGGAGATTTTATTATTACCAAGCTAACCAAAAGCTTTATGAAAACGTTTGCGCTAATTCTATTAATATTAATAACTACTTCTACATTCACCAATATCCATGCGGATGTATTTAACAAAGTTGACTACTCTAGAGACGTTATTTACCAAATTGTAACAGATAGATTTTACGATGGAGATTCTAGCAATAACCCATCAGGGGACATTTATAGTTCAGATTGTAGCAATTTGCATAAATATTGTGGTGGTGACTGGCAAGGTATAATAGACAAAATCAATGATGGATATTTAACTGATATGGGGATAACTGCTATATGGATATCCCAACCAGTAGAAAACGTATATGCGTTACATTCAAGTGGTTATACATCATACCATGGATACTGGGCTAGGGACTACAAAAGAACAAATCCCTTTTATGGAGACTTTTCTGAGTTTGATAGGTTAATTAATACAGCTCATTCTAACGGGATTAAAGTTATTATGGACTTTACACCAAATCATTCTTCACCTGCTCTAGAGACAGATCCTTCATATTCTGAAAATGGTACGATTTATGATGACAGTAATTTATTAGGCTCCTACTCAGACGATCCATTGAATATTTTCCATCATTTTGGAGGAACAGACTTTTCCTCTTATGAAGACGGTATTTATCGAAATTTATATGACTTAGCAGATTACGATTTGAATAACGAAGTTATCGATCAATATTTAAAAGAATCTATTAAGCTATGGCTAGATAAAGGCATTGATGGTATAAGGGTAGATGCTGTTAAGCACATGTCACAAGGATGGCAAGAATCACTAATGAGTGAGATTTATAATTACCGTCCAGTATTTACATTTGGAGAGTGGTTTTTGGGGACTGGAGAGGTTGATCTTCAAAACCATCATTTTGCAAATGAAAGTGGGATGAGCTTACTTGACTTTCAATACGGCCAAACTATCAGAGAAGTTCTAAGGGATGGTACAGCTGATTGGCATGTATATAATCAAATGATTGAAAGCACAGCAGATGATTATAATGAAGTTATCGATCAAGTAACGTTTATTGACAATCATGATATGAGTCGTTTTTCTGTTGATGGTTCTTCAAATAGACATACTGATATGGCTTTGGCAGTGCTGTTAACTTCACGAGGTGTTCCAACAATTTATTATGGAACTGAACAGTATCTTACTGGAAATAATGATCCAGAAAATCGAAAGCCTATGTCAACTTTCAATACTTCTACAAATTCTTATCAAATAATTAGTAAACTAGCAACATTAAGACAATCAAATCCTGCTCTTGGGTTTGGGAATACCAAAGAACGTTGGGTTAATTCTGACGTTTATATTTATGAAAGAAAATTTGGTAACAACGTTGTACTAACAGCAATCAATAGAGGAAACTCTAGTTATGACGTTACTAATCTAAATACCTCTCTACCTGAAGGTATTTATAACGACGAATTAGATTATCTTTTAGATGGTAATAATATAACAATCAACACTGATGGTTCAGTTAATTCGTTTAATTTAAGCCCAAGGGGCGTCGCCATTTGGCAGTATACAGAAGAGTCTTCAATTCCACTTATTGGACATGTTGGACCAATGATGGGGCAAGCGGGAAATATAATTACAATTAATGGTGAGGGGTTCGGATCGGTTGAAGGGATTGTTCAATTTAATTCAACAAATGCAAACGTTCAGTCTTGGTCCGATACTGAAATTGAAATTAAAGTGCCAAATATAAATCCTGGAAAATATGACATAACTGTTATGAATGCCAGTAATATAACTAGCAACACATATGACAATTTTGAAGTTTTGACAGGTGAACAAGTAACAGTACGATTTGTCGTAAATAACGCTTACACAGATCCTGGCACAAATGTTTATATTTTAGGTAATGTAAGCGAGCTTGGTAATTGGTATCCGGATGAAGCGGTTGGACCCATGTTTAACCAAGTAGTTTATGAATATCCAACATGGTATTATGATATAAGTGTCCCCGCTGGAGAAACAATTGAATATAAATTTATTAAAAAAGGGAGTTCTGGAAACGTAGAATGGGAGAGTGGATCAAACCACATTCATATAACACCTATGCAAGGAACTGATACAGTAATTGTAAATTGGCGGTAAACTCAGTTGACAAAATAGAGCGCTTACAGTAAGTTAATAGTACAAAAACATAAGGGCAATGCTTTGTATTGTGACAACAACCCCGTTTTCCACCTGGAAAATGGGGTTGTTTTATTATGAAAGGGGATTATTAAAATGATTAAAGAAGCTATCTACCACCGCCCGAAAAATAATTTTGCATATGCATATGACAAGGACACACTTCACATTATTCTACAAACGAAAAAAGAGGATATGGACTCTGTATCTCTACTATTTGGTGATCCGTATGATTGGAAAAATGAGCAGTGGCAAATGGAGACAGCAGCAATGGTAAAATCCGGTTCTACAGCAATGCACGATTATTGGTTTATTGCAGTAAAACCTGATTTTCTTCGTATGCGTTATGGTTTCAAATGTTCCGATGAAGATGAGACATGCATTTACACAGAAAGAGGTTTTTTCACAACACCTCCTCTTGATACAGCGTATTACTTCTGCTTCCCATATCTCAACAAGGCGGATATTTTTAATCCACCTTCTTGGGTAAAAGACACCGTCTGGTATCAGATTTTCCCTGAACGATTTGGAAATGGCGATCCTGATTTAAATCCTGAAGGTACACTAGCTTGGGGCTCAACTGATCCTTCGCCTACTAACTTTTTCGGTGGTGACTTTCAAGGGGTTATTAATCATCTGGACTACCTGGTGGAACTTGGAATTGGCGGCATTTATTTTACTCCTATATTCAAAGCACATTCCAATCATAAATACGACACGATTGATTACATGGAAATAGACCCTCAATTCGGGGACAAAGAAACATTTCGCCGTTTAGTAGAAGAATGTCACAGGCGGGGCATCCGGGTTATGCTGGATGCAGTGTTTAACCATAGTGGATTTTACTATGCACCATTTCAGGATGTCTTGGTAAATCAGGAAAAATCCGTTTATACAGACTGGTTTCATATACGGGACTTTCCAGTAGTACCTGGGCCAAAGCCAAATTATGATACATTTGCTTTTGTTGGATCGATGCCTAAGCTAAACACCGAGAATCCTGAGGTCAAAAAATACTTATTGGATATAGCACGTTATTGGATAGAAGAATTTGATATAGATGGCTGGCGACTTGACGTAGCCAATGAAGTCGATCACGCTTTTTGGCGCGAATTCCGACAAACAGTTAAAGATGCAAAACCTGATGCGTATATTCTGGGAGAGATCTGGCATGATTCAATGCCATGGCTGCAGGGTGATCAATTTGATGCGGTAATGAACTATCCATTTACGAACGGAGCGATTGATTTTTTCGCAAAAAATAAGATGACTGCTGGAGACTTTGCTGATTCCATTACAGAAGTGCTGCATATGTATCCTTCGAACGTAAACGAAGTTGCCTTTAATCTGCTCGACAGTCATGACACACCACGTATTTTAACATTGGCTGGTGGTGAGCGTGCCCGTGTTAAGCTTCTCTATCTATTTCAACTTTCGTTCATTGGAACACCATGCCTTTACTACGGTGATGAGATAGGTATGGCTGGCGGCCAGGATCCCGGTTGTCGAGCCTGTATGGAATGGGATGAACAAAGACAGGATCGTGACTTGTTCCAATATGTGCAATTACTTATTGCCTTACGGAAAAACCACCCTCTGTTTGGAAACGGAGGGGACTTCCGCTTTCTCTATACAGATGATGAAAAAAATTTCATTGTCTATGAAAAATACAATGTTGACAACAGACTTATCTTTGTAATGAATAACAGCGAAAACAGCAAACAATTACTTGGGGAGCACGTCTTCAATGGTAATGATGCGTGGGATGAATGGGTCTTAGTAAATGACGGGTCTGTTGATAAGCAACCAGTTTCTGAATTGTCAACGGTCGATCTTCCAGGTTATGGCTTCCGTATTTTTGAACAGAGATAAGTATTGGGTGAGAGATCGCTTGCTGGCGGTGGATTAGTGGATGAGGACTATGGAACTGTGGAGGACGAGGTGCAGAGACGATATCAGCGGTTATCTTGATATATCAGCGCCTTCCAAAATCCCGTCCAGCGCTTCACTGCCGGGGTTCAGCGGTTATTGTGGTTTATCCAGCGCTTAGACCACCTCATCCCGCGGTCAGTTGATTTTATCCAGCGGTATTGCGAGTTTATTCCGCGTTTCATTAATTTTACTAACAGAAAGGATGGGCAACATGACAAAACAATGGTGGAAAGAAAGTGTTGTTTACCAAATATACCCACGCAGTTTTAATGATAGCAATAATGATGGAATCGGTGATATTAATGGAATAATTGAGAAACTGGATTACTTGAAAGAACTTGGGATTGATGTAATCTGGCTATCCCCCGTCTACGAATCACCTAACGACGATAATGGTTATGACATTAGTGATTATCAGAAGATCATGAAGGATTTTGGCACCATGGAAGACTGGGATCACATGCTACATGAGATTCATAACCGTGACATGAAATTGATCATGGATCTCGTTATTAATCATTCATCAGATGAGCATCACTGGTTTGCCGAGTCGCGTAGTTCAAAGGATAATCCATATAGAGATTACTATATTTGGCGACCAGGCAAGGATGGAGCAGAACCGAATAACTGGGAGGCTGCATTTGGCGGCTCTGCATGGGATTATAATGAAGCAACCGGTGATTACTTCCTGCATTTATTTTCCAAAAAGCAGCCTGATTTAAACTGGGAAAATCCTGAATTGCGGCAAGAACTATTTAGTATGATCAAATGGTGGCTCGATAAAGGGATTGACGGTTTTCGCATGGATGTTATCAATTTCATTTCCAAGGATCAGCGTTTTCCAGATGGTGAGCCTGTAGAAGGGAAAAAATATGTATCCGGACATAACTATTTCATGAACGGACCAAAGATTCATGACTACTTACAGGAAATGAATCAAAAAGTCCTGTCCAGGTATGACATCATGACTGTCGGTGAAATGCCTGGTGCAACTCCTGAAGAAGGACAATTATATACAGGGGAAAATCGTAATGAACTGGATATGGTTTTTCATTTTGAGCATATGGATATTGACTCTGGAGCGGGAGGTAAATGGGACATTAAACCATGGTCACTCGTTGAATTAAAAAGAATTCTATCAAAATGGCAAACAGCACTTGAGATTGATGGCTGGAATAGCCTGTATTGGAATAATCATGATCAACCGCGTGTAGTCTCCCGGTTTGGCAATGACAATGAGTATCGCATAGAATCAGCCAAAATGCTGGCAACTACCTTACACTTCATGAAAGGTACACCTTACATTTACCAAGGTGAAGAAATCGGCATGACTAATGTTCAGTTTGATTCGATTTCTGACTACCAGGACATCGAGACACTAAATATGTATCATGAAAAAATCAAAGATAATGTAAATCCTGATGAGTTGATGCAGGCAATCTATGTTAAATCACGAGATAATGCAAGAACACCTATGCAATGGAATTCTACTAAACATGCTGGATTTACAGAAGGAACACCATGGCTGTCTGTCAATCCAAATTATCCAGCCATTAACGCTGAACATGCTGTTGCTGATCCGAATTCCATTTATCATTACTACCGTCACCTAATAACCTTACGAAAAGAACACGACATTATCGTTTATGGAAGCTATCAATTATTATTTCCAGATAGTGAGGAGATTTTCGCTTATATTAGAAATTATGAAAACGAGTGTTTACTGATAGTAAGTAACTTCACTGCAGACGAAATTGATTTCACAGTACCTGAGGAAGTAAATATGTATAATCAGAAACATTTATTAATTGGAAATTACAAAACCAGTAATCACAATTTTAAGCCTTCGATCACATTTAAACCATATGAATCACAAGTCTATTACTTAAAATAACAAAGGCGCAAGCGTCCGGTTATTGCCGTACGATCTGGAAAGATCCGTATGAAATAAAAGAAACACGAAGACTCTAGCGTTTCGATGTTGACTTAGATTAAGGAGGAGCCGGAACGGCACTGGAGCTTGCGTGGCAGATTCTGATATTAAAGTTATACCCAATCTAAAATTTTATAGTTACGCTAGATATTTAAAAGCCAGCACAGACCTCTTTTGCAATGGACCAGCGCTGGCATTATTATTCTTAACTAGTTTAACCATTCATCCATGAGGCATGAATGGCAAGGAAAAATATCGCTGTGCAGTTATGGGATGGTTGATGAATTACTAGACGTTGTCAATGCGACTATTTCAGAATCCATTATCCTTGATATCCAAAACTTAAAAAATCCCCGGAATACAAATAACTAGTGGGGCTATTTGAGTTGACGTTTTTTGAAATAAATTGTCTAGAAGGATAATGTAGATTAAATGCGAAAAATCGTAAAATTAGGAGAACACTTCATAAAGTCGATCGTTATTTCCTTATGATGTTAACATTTTATATCTAAGATTATCCATTTATATAATGAATAGATTTTCGCTTAATTTTATGAAACAAATCCATCATTCAAACGTATAGTTAGACAAGCATATTGAAGGAGGGTATATTTATGAAGTCTATTACAAAAAAACGTTTTAAAGCATATCTGATTGATATTGCAATTTCAACGGCAGTGACCGCAGGAGTAGAGTGTATTTTGCGAAAAAGAATAAAGAATGAAGCAATTCATGCACTTGTTACACCAACACTCATCATGTGGTCGCTCGAATTTGCACAGCTAAAAAGAACTGGTCAGACAATTGGTTATAAACAGTTGGGACTTGTATTGGAAACAGAAGATGGTAAAAAACCAACATCAGAGCAACTATTTAAGCGGATGGTTTACCGGGATTCAATAGGGGGGTTCAAGTATCTTGGAAATCCCAACGGCTTTGATGAAGGTGAAGGATCAGTGATGCCACATGATCGTTACGCTCTTACGAAAGTCAATGAAGTATAAAGAATTGCTGATAATAGTTTTTTTATATTAACACCAATGCTCCAAATGAAGCTAATGAAGCTGCGAAAAGCTAATTGAATGTTTCTCTTATGCCCGAACGGACTGAAATCAAGTGTAAGCGGTCATATAGAACGGCTCTCTATGCCGGAAATGACTGAAATCAAGTACGACTGGTCACATAAAGAGCTTCTCAAGGGCAGAGTGGTATGGAAGTTGAGAGAAAACCGAGAAAAGTTGAGAGAAATGCCGTGGAAGTTGAGAGAAAATTGGTGGTTTATCGTTTATCTCTCAACTAATGATCGTTCTCTCTCTACTTCAGGAATTCTCTCTCAACTTTAAGCAAGTATCTCTCAACCTCAACTCTTGACCAAATAAATTACAATAGTTAAAGTGAAATTCTATAACTACTATAGTTATAATGTGCTATGTCCTCATTTTTGATTTAAAAAAAATCCTTTGCCGAAAATTAGATTAATAATCCCTTGAACATTCTAGCTTTATTTAAAAATTATAGTCATCTTCCTATGTTTAACAAGGTATCTTTACATATAAAATTTCTAATCCTCACACATAAGAATTTTTCTTTTGGGAAGCTTAAGTAATAACTGCCAAAAGGGAGGAACTGTTTATGAGTGATGATAAACCAAAGGTCAATGAAAATAGTAAACAAGAGCAGCTTGAGCAATTTAAAGTAGACAATGCAAATAAGAAAATGACTACCAATCAAGGTCTACGTGTTTCGGAGGATGAGCTTTCTTTAACAGCGGGCAGACGTGGCCCCACGTTAATGGAGGATTTTCATTTAAGAGAGAAGTTAATGCATTTTGATCATGAAAGAATTCCAGAGCGTGTGGTGCATGCGCGCGGGTTTGGGGTACATGGAGAATTTGAAGTATATGAATCAATGAAGGAATTCACAAAGGCAAAGTTCTTGCAAGATCCAAAGATGAAGACACCTGTATTCGTCCGTTTTTCAACCGTTGTTGGTTCTCGCGGTTCAGCAGATACGGTGCGTGATGTACGCGGTTTTGCAACGAAGTTTTATACGGAAGAGGGAAACTATGATTTAGTAGCAAATAATATGCCAGTTTTCTTTATACAAGATGGGATTAAGTTTCCTGATATTGTCCATGCGATTAAGCCTGAACCGCAAAATGAAATACCCCAGGCAACGGGTGCGCATGATACATTTTGGGATTTTGTTGCGAACAATCAGGAATCTGCACACCAGGTGATGTGGTTAATGTCAGACCGGGCTATTCCGAGAAGTTTTCGGATGATGCAAGGATTTGGTATTCACGCATTTCGATTTGTGAACGATCAGGGAAAAGTACATTTTGTAAAATTTCACTGGATACCCAAGCTTGGTGTTCACTCACTTGTATGGGATGAAGCTCAAAAAATAGCTGGGAAAAAGCCGGATTATAATCGCCAGGATTTATATGATGCCATTGAAATGGGAGATTTTCCGGAGTATGAGTTAGGTGTACAAATTATTGAGGAGAAGGATGAATTTGCCTTTGATTTTGATATCCTGGATTCAACAAAAATTTGGCCGGAGGAAGATGTTCCTGTAAAGATTATTGGAAAGATGACCCTAAACCGGAATGTCGATAATTTTTTTGCAGAAACAGAACAGGTTGCCTTTCATCCAGGTCATGTCGTCCCAGGCATTGATTTTACCAATGACCCATTACTTCAAGGGAGGTTATTTTCCTATTTAGATACACAATTGCTTCGTCTTGGTGGTCCGAACTTTCATGAAATACCAATTAATAAGCCAGTATGCCCATTTCATAATAATCAGCGGGATGGTTTTCACCGGCAAACGATTAATAAAGGACAGGTTGCCTATCATAATAATTCACTTGCGGCTAATACTCCAGCACCTGCAACGGAAAAAGAGGGTGGATTTGCCCATTATCAGGAGAAGGTCGAAGGAAGCAAAGTTCTGGCAAGAAGTGAAAGCTTTAATGATCATTTTTCTCAAGTGAAATTATTTTGGAATAGCATGAGTCCACATGAGAGACAGCATATTATCGATGCCTTCAGCTTTGAAGTAGGACATGTGAAAAGCATGAATGTCAGACAACAGGTTGTTGAAATGTTCGCACATGTTGATATTCAATTAGCTACTCAGATTGCCAAGAATATTGGTGCAATTCCTCCAACCGGTGAAGGATCGAGCGTAACAAAAGCCTCCCCGGCACTCAGTCAGGCAAATACAATGAAAACACCTGCTACTCGAAAAGTGGGGGTAATTTTGCACAATGGTTTTAATGATGTGGAAGTCAAGGAAATTTTGCATGGATTAAATGCAGAAGGAATTGTGTATGAAATCATAAGTGAAATACAAGGTGTTGTAAAAGGTATCAATGATGTTGATTTAATGGTAGACCATACGTTTACTACAACCGATCCTGTTTTATATGATGCAATTTATGTTGTAGGTGGCGGGAATAGCTTGGAAGATAAAGCCTTTCATAAGCAAACAACCTATTTTGTTAAAGAAGCATTTAAACATTATAAACCAATTGGTGCCTCGCACGATGGTATCGAGTGGTTGCAGGAAAACAATATGATTGGAACTCCAGGTGTGGTAGCTGGAAAAACTTCATATTTTGTGAATGAATTTGTTCAAGCGATTACAGCACATCGTCATTGGGATAGGATCGTTGTTTGAACTTAGGAATTGAAGTTTATACTTAAATAATCAAGAAGAACGCATGGATGAATTCATGCGTTCTTTGATGTTCAATAATGTTATAAACCGGTATTATAAATGATTATAGTCTCTTTAAAAAGGGAGTTCATTAGCGTTATGACTTCCTGTACCCATCTTCATTATCTAAATTTAGACTTAAAAGTAGTAGAATAAACAGCATTTATACAAAAATTAAGCCACTAATCTTTATTAATTTCTAAATTCATACTATTATTACTTAAGTTTCGCACCCCCAAAAACAGGGTTTACAAGCTATGTTCTTAGCCTATCTTTCCTGCT
>NZ_BAAKSZ010000039.1:0-23867 GCF_059698015.1 Oceanobacillus sp. NCCP-135
TCCAAAGGGGTAAATCTTCGCAACTTTTTTATAAACATCGCGACTTTATTTTAAATCCACAAAAACTGTAGAGTGATAATAAAGTTGTTTAATTTTAATACCTAAAAACGTATAACCCCGTCCTAGTATGGGAACGGGGTGAAAATAAAGTTATTTAACTTTTGATGAAGATGACTTCATTGCACTTAAAAATATAACAATAAAGTCGTTTAAATCTAGGAGTTTTATTCAACAATCGCGCCCGTTTGCTTAAACATTCTTTTTAGATGAAATTTTCACAGTCATTATGATTCCTATCACTAACTCAATAATAGCCAATCCTAATACATACAATCCAATTGATGGGAGCGATAAGATCCCTAAAACAATATGGAAAGCCATTGCAATATATAAGCCTAGTGTTTTTTTTAGATAAATACTAAAAACTGCATAGATTAACACGGCTACCATAAGTCCGACAGCGACATAAGAAATCCAGTCAGTAAAAATCATTTTAACCTCCCTTTCCTCAACAATATGGCTCTTATGTACAGTACAATACGGGCGCTGATCCTTATTCCGGAAGTGCGCTCTTATATGGAATAAGAAACTTTATATATCGCCAATTCTCTCTAAACGGGCTCATAAATCAATGACTTTTGATGGTTACTTTAATCGGCGGCTTTCAGTTGATGGAAGGTTTATCTAGGACTAGCCTAATATCCACTTCTCGAACTACGTACTTCCATTCTGGAGATTCTCGAAGAATAGACACTAACTCTTCAAACTCTTCCGAATGGGCGGGCGAATACTCAAACCAGGTAAGAAAATCAAATGGTTCGCCAACAAGATCATGGGAGTGGTACAGCTGACGCGCGATGGCCGGTAAATATCTTAATCCTATCGTGATATGTTCAGATTGTGCTTCCAATATTGCACGTCTTTCGTCTTGTGCAAGCTCCCACCAAGCTTCAGATTTTTTGATCGGAATCAAAGCGGCGCATGTATCTCCCTCCCTACCCAAAGGAGGTGATTTAGCATCCAATTTTTCTTTCTCCTGGCGTGTGGTATACCACAAATTGCTTGTAACACCGTGTAGTACCCACTTGGTTTCGGCCTTCGATGGCATAATAAATTCATTGACTATTTCCAAGCGGTCTATGGGTTCCAGACCATTCCCTGTCACGCTGTTGATGGACACAACCTTCCACGACCCATTATATCCACCAATAAATGAATACATTTTATTTGACATAATATTCCCTCCCTATCCAATCATATTTTATCAGGTAGCTTATTAATTCCGTCTCCCCCAGCACCTTTACTCTAACTCTATCACAATTAACAGCATATTCCTTCACAATCGATTATTATTCTATCCAAATACACGAAAACTTTCCTCAACAATATGGCCCGATTGCTGTATAATCTTATATTACCTTACCACAGTAACCCCCTTTAGATAAAGCATATCCAAAGAGGCAAATGGTTTAACTTTTTTAGGGTAATCGGAAAATAGTGTGGAAAGAGGGTTTAAAATGTACCCTCTTCTATAGCCTCAGTCAGTGTGGAAAAATCAGCACCATAAATTTCTTCATACACCCATTCATAACCAGTTTGTGACCAACTTGGGAATTGATCAGGTAACATTTTTCCGAAAGTAACTTCAACTTTTTTGAATTTCTTTTTCTTTTTAACTTTACGATAGCCTTGAGTAAACAAAATCTTTGCTCTAAGGACTTGAAAAGAGTAACCACGACCAACATGGTTCATTGTCTTAATTAAACGATTCAGGGACTCCGTATAAGCGTTTGTAATGGGAGAATTGAAATAATTGAATATTTCTTCTTCCCAATTATTCATAGCCTTAATCAGATCTTCAAAATAAGTCATTAATTCTGTAGGTACATTTGAAAGCCAATTTTGATAGAGTTTATAGGCATCGTTGATTGATTTGGCTTCATAGATGTCAAAGAATTGCTCTTTGAGCTCATAAGCCTGTCCAAGCAATGGAAAGTTTTGAGTCCATATTTGTAGCTTTATCTGGTCATCAAAGTCTGTTAAGTCTTTACTCCTTGTAAGAAGCACATAACGATCTCTCATAAGTTGTCTGCGTTCTTTTGCTGACACATTTTGACGATTAGCTTTTCGGATTTTCTCTAAGGCTTCATTGGCTAATTTAACGACATGGAATTTATCAATTTCGATTTTGGCATGTGGTATCATTGTGTTAACAGCACTCTTATAAGGATTCCACATATCCATTGCTACAAGTTTAATTTTTTCAATATCTTGGAGCTTTGTAAGATAACTGATAACTGTATCTTTATTACGTTTTCGTAAGATGTCAATTACTGACTTGTTTTCAACATCTGTGATGACACAACGATAGTTTTTAAGCAAATGAACTTCATCAATACCAAGCCATTTAGGAGTTCTAAAATCAGTTTGAGCTTCAAGTTGGGTGTTTTTGCCCAACACCTCGAAAAGGTATATTTCAGAATTATCAAAAAATAATAATTGATACATTCAGTCACCAGTATCGGTAAAGTGTCGTTAACAAGTTCCTTTAACTTCTCTGTTTTACTAACGGGCGGCATTGTTGTGGGTCCGCCTCTTCCATACGTTCTTTTGTCCAATATTCACTTGGTTGCTCTTCTTGTTGAGATTCAATTTCCACATAATTATCCTTATCCTCATAATCGAATACCATTATTATAATAAGGTTTGAAATAATTAAAACCGTTACTAATATGAAAATAAATATAAAAAACATTTTTGTATTAGTAGCAATTGTCTCAAATTTTCATGCTAAACAACTAATATGGGGATAATCTCTCCAACCACAGCATATCAAGAAATCCTAAGTATTTCTAAGGATTAAGAAGATACTAAGAGAACAAATGACCTGAACGTAAAACAGCGCTAAAAATAACCGAATAAAGGGATTGACTTTAATTTTTTGATGATTTATTATAAAATGTAATTTTTGTAATAATTATTTAATTTAAAAAATTATTAGTCAAACGAATGATGTCTCATGGGTGTTATAAATAACCTTCCATATCAATTAATTGATTCAGGTTGAATATTGTTAAATAGGAGGTTGAGTAATGGAAAATAAACTTAAAATGATAGTCCTTTACGACAATTGGTGTCCAATGTGTGAACGTGTCAAAAATAATATTGAAAAACTAGACTGGCTTCATTTAATTACAATGACTGGATTTAGGGATCAAGAGAAAGAGCTAGGAATTCCTAAAAGTAACCTAGAAAATCAAATGCATGCAATAATATTGCGTAATAATAAGATTGTTTTTGGTTTTAATGCATTTATATCTATCTCTTTACGAATTCCATTATTTATATTATTTTGCCCAATATTAGTATTTTTTAAACTAATTGGAATTGGACCAAAGGTTTACGATAAAATTGCTAGAAATAGAAATATTGCTCTAACAGGACATTGTAATGGGGATGAACCATGCATCATTAAAAAATAATACTTATTCACATTAGTATCTTTTTATATCTGGTCAAAGGAAATGTTTTTATAAAAATCTATTATTGTAAGATTTAATAAATAGGCAGGAGTATATAATGTACAAAAAAAAACATACATATAAAAGTATTAATAATAAAGTAATAGGCATGGCTTTCTTGTTAATTGTTTTGATATGGTCTACCTTATTTTTTTACTCAATACATAGTATGTTGCCGGGTTCTCCGTTGAAACTACCTTTCTCGGAAAAAATACAAACTAATGAATGGTTCCCGCAAAATTGGGGATTTTATAGTCGTGATCCCAGGACTGACCTATTTTTAGCATATGATGACAAAGGGGAATTGGCAGCTAATTGGCCCAATAGTTCTATTAAAAATGCATTTGGAATATATCGATATGGTAGAAGTCAAGGAATAGAAATAGGTTTATTAAAACAAAGAGTTTCGGAGGATAAATTCATTGAATGTGACTCAGGATACGAAAATTGCAAGGAAAATTTAACTAGTTACAGTGTAAAAAATCCTTTGGTATATCCAACAATATGTGGACAATTAGATATTGTTTTAAAAGAGCCCGTCCCTTGGGCTTGGAGTGAACACAAAAATATTGATATGCCGTCAAAGATTGTGAGGTTAGATGTATCTTGCTCGAAAGATTAGGTAGATTTGTAACTAAATGGACTAGGAGTAGCTCCCCTTGGTCAAATGTTTATGGATTAGCAAGAACTATTATTGCTTTAATGTTAGCGTTAACACTATCTATAAATGACGCTAGTATTTTATTTCACCCTGCGGCAGGGATTCCCGAATATCCACAATGCAATACTTCAGGTATTAGCATCTTTTGTTTAGTCCCAAACGATTATCTTTATCTTAATATTGTTAAATGGATTGCTGTAATATTGTTGATAGTTGTTGCTTCTGGATGGAGGCCACGAATAACAGGAATTATTCACGCATGGATAGCATACAGTGTTCAGGTATCTGCTATTACTATTGATGGTGGAGAACAAGTTGCTATGGTAATCTCCATATTACTTTTACCTTTAACACTTACAGATCCAAGAAAGTGGCATTGGAATACATTGCTAGAAGGTTTTCACTATAACTCAAATATATATACTGCTTTATTGGCAAAACTTAATATGGTATTCATAAGAATACAAGTTTCAATAATTTACTTCCATAGTTTTGTTGCAAAACTTAAAGAGGATGAATGGAGAGACGGTACCGCAGTCTATTACTTTTTAAATGATAGCATGTTAGGTGCTCTTCCATTTTTATCTGAACCATTAAACTTTTTACTAACTAGTCGATTCGTTGTAGTTTTTACTTGGGGGACATTGGTGATCGAAGCATTTTTGTTTATTGGATTATTCTTATCTAAAAAGTACTGGAAATACCTATTATATATTGGAATATTGTTCCATAGTGGTATTGCACTAATTATAGGATTATACTCATTTTCATTGACTATGATTGCAGCGCTAATTTTATTCTATAGACCAGTAGAGTCAGAGTTTAAATTGAAATCTATTAGTGATTTTAAGAATCTTATAGGTTTTAATGCAAAAAAACAGTCACATGAAGGAGGTGATTTGGATTTAAACGCCTAGAAGATTGCATTAGAAGAGGGGGAGGGGATATCAAATCGGTCACGAAACATGAGTAATTAAACCAAAGGAGGAAATCATGTTAAAAAAGCATTTCATTACCATTTTATGCGCATCCTTGTTACTTACAATGATTTTAAGTGGTTTTGCTCACGCCAAATCGACAATGAACCTGGACGATTATGATGGCCAAACCATATACAGGGGGCTAGCTTTTGGTCAAGGTCCTGTTAGTGAACTACTCCCTAATGCTTGGACTGATGAGCTAAAGAAAGCAAATAGCACGGAAGAAAGTATGGAAACAGTAGATCAAATTATGAGCGAAATGGAAAAGATAGATCCCGACTTTTTTAATGAATTTGAGAAGGCAATAAAAAGTGGGGAACATAAAAATATTTACAGTGCGATAGTAGATGGTTCCAATCTTATACAAAAGGCTTTAGAGAAGTCAAACTTGGATTTAACAAGTCAAAATCACCCAGATAGTGGTGTTGTAATGGCTGCAGTTGCTGTAGGTATAGTGTTTGTTGTTGGAGTATACGTTATTAATACCGCAGTTGGTGCTAACAGTGTTGCTGGTGTTAATGTTGCAGCATTATATAATAAGACAAAAGGTCCTAATTCTGTATCTGGTGATATTCAACTAGAAATGATTGTGGATGACATTGCAGAATCTGTAAATGAAAACTAATTTTTTCATTTTTGCGGATCTTAGAACACATAAAATATCTTAATTTTTACTAATAATAGTCTCTTATATATTTTTTGAGACAGAACCCTAATGATATAGTTTTGTTTTATTTTATCACTAAACTGCAATCGAGTATTTATTGTTGTAATAGTATAATAATCGGTAGGGAGGGGGTCACATGAGAGAAAATAATAATAAAGTTGTATATCAAGAAATACAGCGCCCTAAACAAATTTGGTTGTGGCTATTGGTCTTATTAAATGTGGGTTTCATGTGGTACTGGTTTATTAAGCAAATTATTTTTGGGGTTCCAGTAGGGAATAATCCCGCACCAGATGCGCTAACAATTGTGTGTTGGGTTATTTTCGGAATCATAATACCCGTGGTTTTCCCAGGGTCAATAAAGTTGAAAACAGAAGTTCGTAAAGATGGGATTTATATTCGTTTTATACCTTTTCATTTGCGATATAAGCAATACCTTTTCAAAGATATATATCAGTATGAAAAAATTACCTATAACTCGTTAAAACAATTTGGAGGATGGGGCGTACGTATCAATGCTAAAGGTGAAATGGCTTATAATATGAGTGGTAAAGAAGGAATAGTATTAAAGTTGAAATATGAAACAATTGTAATTGGAACTCAAAAGTCGAATGATTTGCAAAAAGCAATAGAATCTGTAAAAAACTGAGACTCCGCATGAAAAATACGGAAATTATCTTTTTTGATATCTCCTCTGAGCCCATATTGAAAAAGTATCGCAAATAGCTTGACATATCACCTCGCATCCGGCTCTTCGCATAAAACGATGTGGGTGTAACTATGTTCAAACGATAATCCTTGGAGAACTATGGGCTCTTTATCAAAGACGATGATATTTATCCGGTAATTTCCCCTGCTTTTAGAACGTTGATCAGTTCAATACTAGCTCGGTGCGCAAAGGCCGTCAATGTTCCCGCTTTATCATCCTATTTGAGAATGAGCCAACTATGCTAAAGGTATATATCGCTATATGTACAGGAGCCAGAGCAGGATAACTGAGTCCAGCAGTGTGTTAAATGGATTTATACCACTTGATTATTCGTGCAGTAGTCTTTTTATAGCACATAAATTAGCACAAAAATAAATGATTTACTCCGGGAATACTTTTAGCTGAGCCAATTCCTGAATGATGGCGTCCATGTTGACCGATTCATGGAATTTATTAAATTCGTAATGGCCATATAAATTGATGTGTTGCCATGCCACTGGCGAAATTTGCTTTAATACATCTGAATTCTTCCCTTGGTTTTCTCTGTAAGTCAACATATTTGATAAAATGCTGGCATTGTAATAGATGATGCAATTAGCGATGAGACGGCTACATTCATTCCAAATTTGTTGTTCTTGTTCGGTTTTGAAGTGCAGTTTACCAAAATTAGCATGCGAGACAGCCCGACGTAATTTATGGTAACTCTCACCCCGGTTTAAGGTTCGTTGCACATTCCGGCGTAAGGGTGGCGAATCAATGTAATCCAGAAAATATAGGCTTTTGATGATGTTATCGTACTCCCATAATGCACGCTTGGTTTTGTTTTTACGAGCATAAGCACTTAATTTCCCAACAATGATGCTTTGTGTTGTGGTTTTAAGAGCCAAAGATAAAACAATACGCTGTATATTCTCCCATTCCTCGGCAATCAGATCTGTGTTGATTTTTCGAACGGGTTTGATCAATATATCGCCGTATTGACTTGGATGTTGGAAACCGTATAATGATCTGCTGACGGTGCCATAAATATCTTTGTAACGAGGGGCAAACTGATAACCAAAAAAGTGCAGAATGGAAAAATTAACCTCATTGGTTCCATGAGTGTCGGTAGAATGCACTTCAGGCTGAACGTCAGTTGTGTTGTTATATAGGATATCAAATACGTAATGACTTTCATGCTCATTCGCCCCAATAATCCGGGCGTTGACGGGAATATGGTTAGCAATCATGGTGTAAGAAACAATCCCTTTTTTCAAGCCAAAATATTTAGGTGAATGACGCGAATTCATGGTATTAATTTGCGTCTCGAATTTTTGGCCATCACTGCTGGAATGAATGGTATCGTCTATATCGTAATGGTGAAAGATTGGCAGCTCTGTTACTGCATTACTGATCCGATCATTGGCTTCCTTTAACGTCTCTAATCGAATAAAGTTATCGGAAGTAGCCACAAGGGAAGGATAACGGATATCAGAGATTTCCCCCATTCTTCCCAAGCCCATGTTTGTACCCCAAGCAATCAGACAAGCGACTAAAACATGATCCTCTCTTGACCGTTTGGCATAACGACCTAAAATGTGATCAAACGCTTCCATAAAAGAACAGTGTTGATTGGCGTAATGTAAAACACTTCCAATATCAATCGGTCTCAGTGCATCAAAAAAGGTATGATTGATGGATTCCATATCTCGAGTATTGGAAAGCGTCCATCGGCTATGAGGTCCCCGTTTTTTATGGACATGTTCATTTTCTCCAGACGCTATACGTTGGTTGACCTCCGTTAAACGTTTTTCAAGCCGTTGTTTTAATTCGGCTAAATGTTCATGGATAGGCTGATAAAAAGTTGTTAAACCAGCATCAGCTAACAATTTGTCTTTCTGTTGCCACTTTTCATCATCAATGAGATCATCCTCAAAACTACGAAATCGGATGCTTTCACGACAAAAAGCATCCCCTGCTTCCAGTCGATTACGTAAAAGCCGATAAATAAGAAACTCATAGCGATCTACCTTGATGGTCTTTTCTTCCTCAGGTTCTTGCTCATAGATGTAACGCTTTATATTATCCGATATAAAGCGCTGAGGTAAACTTTCTGCAGCATATTGCCCTAACGATTTATTTTGATGAAAAGCCCGTTTTATAAAATCAATAGCCTCCATGAGTGGATCATTTTTGGAGGGGGCTGCAAAATTAACCATAAGCAGCAAAGGTCGTAAATGACGTTTAAATTGACGAGCTAATTGATCAATATGTTCCCACTGGAGAGCTGCTTCATCCATTTTTGCATTCGTGGCGATTTGATTGGCAAGGGAAGTAAGTTTTTGGCGTTCCAAGATAGCAAAGGCCCTCGCTTGAATATCGCCAAAAGGGGTGTCAGCCTCAATGCTGTCGTCAGTGAGTATTTGAAGCACCTCGCCAGCCCTTTTCATGTTTTGCCGATTTTCTGCATAGTGCATATAGATTTGATCTTTGGCCGTTGATTTGGCTTCATCAATGTATCGCCGGACATTGTAAATGAAAGTATTGATAAGATTATCGGTCACTCGCTGATAACGATAATAAACAAAACATAATAAATAAACGTACACCAGCCACTTATCCAGCCTTTTGAGTTTATAAACAGAGTAATAATTGACCAATGAAGCAAAGTATTTGATGCTTTCATTTGAAACGCCTAATTTGGGCAGCAGTGTGTGAGCGAGTTGATATAAAGACTTAATTTGTTCACCTCGGGCAATCTCACTCTTGATTTCTTTCAGGCTAAAATCCTTTGGCTCACGTTTGAGTAGTGTGATTTCATACAACCCTTGAGTATCCTCGAGTAATGTCTTCAAAGCTTGAATATCAGGCTGTTTTAGATGGTTCTGCATGATGGCGATTAATCGATTCTGTTCAAAGGTAATCGCCCGACTCACAGTTTCTTGAATAAAACTGTATCCTGGTACAACAATTCGTTGTTCATTTAAATAATTCATAATTTCACGGAAAATAAAAATTGGTTTACCAGAAATGGTGACGGAATGATAAGCTTTTTTCTCAATTTGTTTTCTTTCTTCAGAACCACAACTGTGGTAATCAAATCGTTCAAGGATTAATTGCTGCTGCTTGAAACGAGTCGATTTATGAACGGTACTCAAATCAACCATTTTTCTATCATTAAAATGTTGTTTTAGCACGTATTGGAGATCTTCCTTCACTTCATGGAGTTCAAATGTGAAAAATAACTGCTTGGCTTTGAAGTAACCAAGCTGCAGCACGAAATAAACTTTAGATTTAAAGGAGTGCAGACTTTGTAATAACTCTTTCTCGGGTTGGGAAAGGGAAAAATAATAACAGCGATCTTCGTATGTAAAATGCGGTCTTTCGAAGAGTGCTTTGAATTCATCTTCCCCTAAAATGCTTATTCGTTTTTGTTGGGTTCCGGTGGTTTGAACAGTCATCGTTTCTCCTTCCTTTCCCTGTTTCAAAAAGTAAGCTTTTTGAAAGTGTGCTTTTACTGTCATTTTATCTGTCATAAGTATAACATAAATTGTTTTGAAACATGGCTATAAACTTGTAGATATTTTGAAACAAATCTATAATAGTTATATAAGTTATATATTAAGAAAATCCATCACTCATTTTTGGAAGGTGTGAAACGTCGTGAGATCTTTTTTCTATGCAAGGGTTAGTAGCAAAGACCAATCGTTAGAAAGACAACTTGAAGCTGCCAAAGACGTTGGCATTCCAGAAGAATATATATTTGTAGATAAAGCAAGCGGAAAAGACTTTAAGAGACCCGAATACCAATTGATGAAACGAATGTTTCGGGCCGGAGACGCTTTACATATCAAGTCATTGGATCGTTTGGGACGTAATAAACAAATGATTTTGGACGAATGGCAAGACCTTGTCAAAACTAAACAAATTGATATCGCTGTATTAGATATGCCTTTGCTTAACACGATGAAATATAAAGACTTGGATGGTCTTGAAACCTTGACTTCCGATTTAATCTTGCAATTATTAAGTTATATGGCTGAGGACGAGCGCAAACGAACAAGAGAAAGACAGGAAGAAGGCATTCGCATTGCCAAGCAAAATGGTGTTAGGTTCGGAAGAAAAAAACATGAGATTGATGATACTTTTAGAGCTGTTTATCCCGAATGGAAACAAAATAAAATCACAGCTGTCGAAGCCATGAAACGAGTGGGCATGAAAAGCAATACGTTTTATAGAAGAGTCAAAGAATATGAAGCGAATTTTTAATGCCTGGATTGACTTTATTTTGTAATATTCTGAAATATACCTTTTCGAGGTGTTGGGCAAAAACACCCAAGTTCAGCAACGTAGTCATTAAAGATGTTTCGTACAGTCTTTTCGTCAACGCCAATCTCTTCTGCAACACTGGTAAACGTTTTTTCAAGACTTGCTTCTTGAATCCAATTTATTAGCCTATTAGTAACAGAACGATTGACATCCATATCTGGTAGATTTTCAAAAAATGTTTCATTACATTCCCTACATTTATATCGTTGGCGATTGACATAAATACCGACACGTTTTGCGTGCATTGGCAGGTCGAAAAATAGCTGTTGTTTCTTACCGTGTTTAAATAAGTTTGCAACGGTACCACATTTTGGACAATGTGAAGGAGATAGAGCAGTAGACTCAACTAAGAATCTATAATCATATTCACTTTCTTTCATATCCAGAATCTTAAAGTTTGGTAGATTGAGCATATTAGTTGTCATTATTTCATTTCCTTTGTTTTATGATTATTTACTTGCAGGGGTAACGTCAAAAAAGTGCGGAATTACTACGCTAAGATCGTTTTTCTAACGTTTCCCATGTTAAAAGTCTCGCAATCATCGTATATATATGGATGATCCACGAGACTTATGTGTTTACTATTAACTTACAGGATAAACGAATCCATTCAGAAAATAAGGCACAATGCTCCCATGATAGGCTTTTCTTTCCTCTACAAAATGCCTTATCTCTGCAAAAAACGCCTCATCTAGCAATGGATATTGCACTGTTCGAACTTGGTCTAAGATTGAGTTATGTTCAATTACTGCGTCAACACTTGCGATTAATTGATCAACAAGTTTTTTGCTTGGTGTGATTCCCATAATATCTTTATAAACTTGAGCATCTTCTTTTATATCCAACACATGGTATGGTAATTTCATGTCGATATGGACACCATCAACAAGGTTTTCCTCATATAATGTTCGCAACTTTTGGTAATAAACTCCGCTAGTTGTTACAATTATTTTTCCATCAAAATGTGCCCTCACTTGTTGCAATAGGTCACGCACTTCATCTAATGGGTTAATCAGAAATTCGCCTCCACTGAACATTACGGCATCGAACAAAAAGCCACTTTTCTTCAAATATTCATATAAATCATCTGTGGTCTTATATTCTTTTGGTGTGTTAGCGATGATTTCATCATAATTGTGACAGCCAAAACAATGAAGGGGACAGCCTGACAATGAATGAATCAATAACGTCGTATGATTAGGCAGGTCAGTAAATGTGCGAATAAAGTTATTGTATAGTTTCATTGTGATGTAATCACCGCTAATTAACGGTGAACAACCTCCTTCAACACATCCTCTTTTAATCGTTTTCTAATCGTCCAATCATGTCTTCTCGCTTTCGACCAGAAGTTATATTTCCCTTCATAATATCCCCTATCATCTACATGTATGTTGTTTCTGGAGATCATTTTCAAATAACCAATAACCCTGCTGAAAGTTGCAATATCTTTTGATTCACAGACTGGGCATTGATGAATGTTTTTGGCATCTTCGGCAATGATTTTTTGACCGCAACTCATACAAGACGTAATAGTTGGTGTCAATGTAATATAATTAATCGGTTTTTCAAATATTTTATCCAAATATTTTGCTAAGGCTTCTGGTTTTACTTTTGCTTCAAGAAAATGATGTAACACACTGCCAGATGTAGCGTAGCCTTGGAATTCGGCACTGTTTTCCAATTGTTCTAGGAAATCCTCTTCAGAAAATGGAGTCATACAGCCACTGGTCAAGTAAGGATTATCTCCTTCACCTTGTACAAAGATTTCTTGATTATTTGCTTTTGCCCATTTAAGGTCATGGCGTGCAAGTTTGATGGCAGCATTTTCGGCAGGGGCATACTCAATTCCACATGCCACTTTATCCCTCACAATAAATCCATTTACAATCTCCGTCATGCATTGCATAATTTCATGAGCAATCATTTTACCATCTTTATCTTTAATTCCATCCTTATAGCCTAAATTTATGAGACCTTCGTTCATTCCAGTAAGGGCGAACACATTAAAGTAGTTTTTTAAGTCTTTATTAAAGGCGAAGAAAGTCGGGTATAATTCCTTGTTTTGTTCAATCCACCTTCTCTTTTCCATGTGAGCTTCCTGCATAACTTCCATGTATTCACGTAACTTCACTTTGACGAGATCCATGTCATGTCCGAATTCCAAAAGCACTCTATTCATGTTTAAATTGAGCACCTGTACAGCACCTGTGGAACCTGTTGATGATCCGAAAACACCACCACCGGCTTTGGATAGTGTCTCTAAGTTGATTTGCAATCTGCAACAAAGGCTTCTACTCACCTCTGGGTCTTTTGCTTGAATGAGCGGATTTAATGCTTTGTAATACGGATCCTTAAATGGCTTTGTTTTAAAGTTCTCAAAATATACACCACCCCAATGATACATTTTATCCAATAGTTCGATAAATAATGGATTTTGGTAATTAAAGTGATCATCAATTTGCACTGTTAATAATGGGAAGGTAAAAGGAATCCCATCACTACCTGTCCCTTTTTTCATCACATCAATAATAGCTTGGTTTATACGGTCAAAGTAAGTTGCTGGTATATCCTTATACTGTATATGTCGTCCTTCACCACCGATGACGATATATTGATCTTTTATTTCTTCAGAAGGTTTCCCGAACTCTAATGTAATATTAGAAAAACTGCTTTGTGCCCCAGATCTAAGTGGCATATTTAGTTCCCAGATAAGACTTTGAAACAATTCTACGAGTTCTTCATCTGTGTATGTAATACCACGACTTTCCTCATCAAATAAATAAGAAGCTGCAATGGTTGATAGTTGTGCTAGCATGACTGCACCTGAGACTTGTTGTGATACTAATGTAACAACATTACTAAAATGCCGTAATAAAGTTGAAATCCGCTTAGTTGGCCTGGAAGAAATCATATTTTTAGCCAGCGACGGAATACCTTTTGTAGCAATGTCCATACAGCTAATGGATACACAATATGGTGCAAGCTGCTTATCGTGCACATAGACAATTCCCTCATCATATAACTCTTTTATTTTTGGTGGGAGAATGTGGTTAAAAAGAAACTCTTCCTCCGCATGATTCGTTAAATTATGCCTTAAAAGCGGTAAGGAATAAACATAATTACTGTTTTCATGCCTAAGATAATCTGTTTGCTTGCTTTCTTGTTGTGATGTAAACTTGTCGATAATATCAATCGTATTTCGGAACATGCACAAACCTCTCCTTTAGACTTTTTAATTATATATCTTGTTAATTCTTCATTATCTTAACACAATATATAGCATCAACTCGTGATATAAGTCACTACATATTGATTTTGTTTAAGAAAAAGGTTTGATGCGGTACCCCGGGGAGGGTAGTCTAACAGAATGAAAATATACTCTTACCTTCAGAAAAACACCATCATTATTACATTCTGATAAAGGGCGAAAAATTGTTGAAGAACTATAAACAGAATCTAGGAGTCATAAAATTTGGACGGATTTCGATTCTAGCAAGTTGATTATGAGGTAATCAACTTGAAAATGGGCCTATTGTTATTAATTTACGGTACCCCTATAGCTATAATCGGTGTTTTTTTGAAGTCAATAATCCAATCTGATCACATTGATGAAATGTACGAATACTAACTCTTACTAATTAAGCTATTTCTGTTACTTTTTTATCCATCTCTTTTTGTGGAGAACTTCATAAGAGATTCCACACTATTATCCGATTTATAGTATGTTGGATGTTATCTGTTTAATATGGGTATTCTACACGATAATCCGAATACCCCTTTTTTATAAACGGTTCATCTTTATTTTTAAAACCACAATTAGAGAAGTAATTTTAATAAATGTGCAAAGTTTTTACTTTTTTTATTATATTCAGAGAGCGTTGTTAAACGATATCTGTGAACCCTTAAATATTAGTACTACTATAGGTAGTATCTTATCCTTTGAGCCCAATTCCTTGCAGTCTCATTAGAATGTCTTACCTTGTGATGTACCTGATTTTTTAAGAAAGAATTACTCCAACTTCCACTATTTAAGACCAACTTGTTCAGTAATCCTTTAATATGGTTTTCACTACTATAAGTTGCTACTGACGAAGGTACAATTAATGTAGATAAGGAGCGATTATCCGGAACAGCTACTTCAAGTATGAAGGACTCTTTAATCCCATTAACCACTTTAACAATAGCACAAATTCTCCTTCTCCCGTCTGGCAAATAGGAAAATTTTCTTCCTAATGGCAGATAAACAAAATTTACAGATACACTTAGATTTTTATAATACCCGGCAAGATACCTGATCATCGCAAAAAAATGGTCCAATCGGTAGTTCATATATGTATCAGCAATTTCCATGGATCTAAATTCTATAGGCGTTATTTTACCGCCAAATATTGATTCGTCTAATCCAACAACACTCTGATTAATTCCCCCGCCACGACCAGAGTTTGAAATATATTCATCTCCTTGGTTCACATTTTGTTCTTGTTTTGGTATTCTATTTACTATAGTTGATTGACGGAAAGCTATCTGAGTGGGTTCTATATCAATGACCGGTTGATTTGCATCCTCTCTTGATCGCTCTCCGTTGTTTTCGTTTAATACATGTTCTTGTGACTGTTCCATTTTTGACAGTCTCTTTTTTCTTTTATCTGGTGTATACAGACGCTTTTTTATTGATTTGTGTTGAATATTCAACTCTTTGAATGGCGGATCAGCGAGGTCTGATGCCAGCCATTCTAATATTAGTATTTCGTTATTTTTTCGTAATCCTCTAACGGTTAGGTTGAATTCATCTGTATCTGGCATTGCCATTTTCATTGGAGTTCCTTTTAAATTTGGACCATTTATCATCATTGCATAAGCATTACTTTGAACGGAAGAATACGATTGTTTCATTTCAGGATGTAAATATAGCCACCCAAAATAACGGGCAAAATCATCTGTCATTATTGTGCCAGGGATTTCATCGGAAAAGTTAATCGCTGCTTTTCGGTTTTGATCTATAGATACTTTATTTACTAAAAAATCGAGCCCGTTTGGTCGCAACAATGCGTTTGTAAGAATCTTGTTAATCGCAAAAAATGCTCGTATCATTTCTGTTTGTGGAGTATGATACGTTATACCACCTGATTGAAATGACCACATATACTGATTCATTAACACTGGTTTCTTATAAAGAAAATAATTAAAGTTCCTACAAACATTAATCGCTTTCGAAATGGATCCATTCTTCAAATTATCCACTTGAATTTCGTATAATGTACCCCTCTTTTGTGTTTGCATTGGCAATCCACCGTGATAAGGTGTACCTATCCTTAACAAAGGGAGGGCTGCCATAGGAAGGGTTATTATAGTGCAATCATTTTTATGGACAAATGCAGCCTGTATGCGCCATTGTTTATTTTCTAATTTGACGTTTCCAATCCATTGCAGTGTTACTAATTCATTTTTAAAAGGCCATGGTCTGATTTTTAGAATCTTGATCACCTGCTTTGTAATTCAATATTTCTGTTTTCAATGCAATTTGTACTTCCTCGCTTACGTCATCACGGATTCCAGCTAAACGTCTTACCTTCCACTCAATAATTTCTTCCCCTTTAACTTCCAATTGTCCGCATGCCCATTTTATTCTCCTTATTTGAAACTGATGTCTTGATTCAATATGTTCTTCTATATACTTTTTCGTCATTGGTAACTTTGCTAAATGCTTTTCAATAAGTGATAACTGATTGATTTCTTTACCGATACGAGTTTTATTTACATAAATTGGCTTGTCGTAAGCGTACAGCTTATTAATTATCTGCTTTACTTGAAATAATATTTCTTCATCCCTTTCTGTCCAGTTCACTCTTTTTGAAGTCTCAGCCTTTCTTACTTGTTTCGGTGAATGCTCTTTAAACCAATTTCTATTGTTTCGATAATGCCAAGCATATAAGGCAGGTACTATTTTTCTTAATTGTGTAACTGATTTTTCTGGATACATCTGTATCAAATCCAGCCATTCCTTTTGCTTAGTTGAAGTTATGTTCTCAGTAGATTCTTCAGAAATACCTTCTTCTTTAAAAGTGGGTCTAGTTGCGTATTTCTTAACCGTCCCTATATCACACTGCAATTCCCTTGCAGCTGAATACCAACTTTTCTTTTCTATATGAACTAACTGATTTAACTTTGATTCCCATATATGTCCAAATTGTTTAATGCGACCAACCTTTAAGTTGTCTTCTTTTACTTTATCAGGCCCTCGTCTTGAATAAACAAAACCACAAGAACAACTGAATGTAGCCACAGGGCGCCTTGTATCCGTGCATAAACTCATTCGCACATCTGTAATGACCCTTTCCTTAAAGTGGCTCGCAGCAGGATTTAAACAGTAATAGGGAGCTTCTCTAAATGGATGATACTCTTTATATCCAAAATTATAAAATGTTTCTACTGATTCACCAAGAAAATGGATAAATAAAATATGGCGTAAAGGATGAAAGGATTTACGGTGCTTTCGAGTGATGTTTTTAATCCAGCAAAATGGATTTCCATAACTGACCGAAGATTGGACGACACTCAAAAGCTCCTCACCATAAAAAAACTGAAACTGCTCAACTAACCTTTTCTGATCAACTTTTCCGTTAATATTTGAAAAGCCCTTTTCTTTTAAAAGATATTGATAGGCTTTTTGGATGCCTTCAAATGTAAACAGGAAATCAGACGATAAGAGTTCCTGACTTTGTCTAGCAATCATATTTAAGAAATCCTTAGTCTTATCCGAATATGAAGCCTGTAGAAAAATACTTGGACAGTTATCTTTTGTGGCAGCAACAAATTCATGTTTTTCAGTGTTTCTGAATTTTACAGTTGAATCACATAAATAATCACCATGTTTCAAACAAGTGAAAACACCCGGAAATTGGTGTGATACATGCCAGTAAGGTTCCCCTTTCTTTTGTATATCCTCTTGAAGGCATGTCGGACAAAATCGGAGAAACATCCATTCCTTTACCACGCTCGCTGCTATTCCTGTCATTGTATGTATAGCACCCGGTTGATTTTCTTCGACCATTGCCTGATATACTTTCCCTCTTACGATTTCCGGTTGAAAGACTGTATAATAACGAAACAGCGTATGATTAAAAATGAGGCTTTCTAATGACTTAATATCAAAATGCATAATACGTTCGTAGAACTTATCTAAATAAGTCGGCAAATCCGGAATTGCAATGGTATTTGCTGAACCAAATAAATCCTTCATGGTTACTTTCGGGCTGACGTTGCAGGAACGAATATGATATCGGGAAAACCAGCTATAAAGCAATTCATCCTCATAGATGGAAGGGAAAAAGGATAGCATCTCAAAGCCCCCTAAATAACAAACTCGTCTAACGGATTTTTAATATAATTCGAATCTAGCAGTGACTCATATGCAGAGCGTTTCTTCTTCTTTCCTTGATTAATTAAGTTCTGAAGGTGGTTAGGTATGGTAGCTTTCTTTTTAATTTTCGGCTTTTGTTGTTCTTCAATATAAGTAAGAGCCTTTTGCATCAATTCTGCTTGAGATGAATCTGGAAAGCGCTTCAGAACGTTCGTCGCTGCTTTTTCTGAAAGATTGGCATCCATATCTAGTCCAATCAAAGCAAGAATGACCTTCTCCAAGACCGAAGATTGTTGTTTTTGCCTTTCTTCTGCTCGTTTTTCTTTTTTCTTTTGTATGGTAGCTTTGATATCAATGTTATGGGATCGATATTGGAGATACTCTTCAATATCCATTGGCATAATATCTTCATACTTTTCAATCTCTGATGGCAAGCCGGATTTGAGTGCTTTTAACATTGGTTGTACAAGCTTTAAATCATCACTGGCCACCTTTCGAATCATGGCAGGCGTAATCGTTTCTGCTTCGGTTTCTATCGCGCGACCTTGTGAAAGAGCGAATAATTTCACCGCAATGTCCACAATCCCTTGACTTTGATCATACAATGTTTCATTCAAATCCCGGGTTAATTCAACTCTATTTTCAATCCATTGGTATTCCCACATGCTTTCAACAAGAACATCCCAATCATCGCCTTTTTTCATTTGCTGCCAAACCATATCACCTTGGCCACTGCCACGACGTGCTTGTCGAAAATCCTGTTGCAGAACACTTCTTGCCCTCATCGTGCCAATCATCATTACAGGAATGCCGATTTCATTAACCAAGGTCACAAAAAAGTTCATCATTTTCTCAGATCCACTGTCCTTTGCCGTTAACAAGTGCTGTATCTCATCAATAATCAAGGCTCCAATGCAATGTAATCTTGCAATTTGCCCCATCCTCGTCACCATTGAACTAATGGAATTTCGCTTGCTTCCAAACCGATCGTAGTAATTGGTTCCCAGCAGCCGGTCTATTTTCAAGAAAAAGTCCATGCATAACGATTTAAGTGAGCCGTCATGGGGGCAATTCAGTTTAAGCCAAACAATCTGGGTAAGGTTAATCGGGTGCTTATGAATGATTAACTGTGGGTAGAGTGACAAAATCCTTTCAATCGCTGTCGTTTTTCCAATGCCAGAAAACCCCATTAACGTAAAGCTGGAAGCTGTAGAGCGAATATCGTAAGGAACAGCTTGAGCTTGTCCCTTCATGACTTGATGAGCCTCATTTAACTGCCTTGTATAGCCAGGAGAAAGGGGATTGCGTCCAACATATCCATAACGCAAAAGCCTCGAAAAACGCTGTTCTAAATCAAGGTGCTGCATGACTGGCTGAAAAAAGCGTTGTAACCTTGGTATGGCATGATAACGAAGATGAGGGGATAACATCCGTTCTTTTTCATCATAATCTGGATGATAGCTTAGCTCATCAAACGCCTCTTCGAGAGAAAAAATTGGCGGTAGTGCTCCAATTAAAGGATTTCCTTGAAAGTCAGGTAATTCTTGCTGATGGTATTTTGCAACTTGAGCATTTGATAGCCCCATTTCCAGTTGATCATTCATCTTCCTTTTGCCCCTTTCTCCGGCGTAAAAATTCCTTTATGGATGGACGTGCATATTTTTCTTCATCATCGCTTTGATCAAATGGCAGTACTTCGGCGTTCTTTTTGTTTGGTTGTTCATCACCTAATTTGAGGATTTCTTCTTGACGCTTTTCACGTTCTGCCTTCCGATGTCCTTTAATGGATCTCGTCTTTTCCGCCTTGCTAATATCTTTTGATTGATGTTCATTTGCATGCTTCACCGCAGGTTTTACAATTTCATCTACTTCACTGATAAAATCTATCTCTTTTTGTAGTTGACCGTGTTCTGCTTGTTTGTGCATCTTTTTCTCATGTTCTAGTAAATAGTTTATCTCATCTAATGTTCGGTTTGCATAACGCTTTTGGTAATCTAGCAGGTGACACGGTTCACCATCACTATCCAATAAATAAATGGTAGACATATCCCTCGGGTCATAGCAAACTGACACTTTCCAGCTTCCTTTTTGCCTAGCTGTTGGAAACCATGATTCCTTTATGGCTTGTTCACAGCTATATAACATATTTTTCAATTTAATGCCTTTAAATGTAACGGTAGCTTGTGATTGAGGTAATAAATGCATTTTGACTGTTTTCTCTGGAAAATAACGCAGCTTCCCAGAACGGTTTTGAATCCCCCAATTCCACAGTTCTAGGGGAGTAGGTTTTACTTCATCTCGAATCATATCTTCTTCACGAAGATAGTCTTTTAAATAGTGTTTCGTATTATAGTAGATCACTTGCTTAATAATCAGTTGTGTAAATTGTTCCAATGTAAGTTTTGCATCAAGTCGGTAGTCTCGTGCACCACGCTCCCGAAAATCTTTTTCCACATAGCCCGGTAAAAACGGCTTTACTTTACGTTGAATCGTATCAAATTGCTTCTCGACAATGCCTTTCCAATCGGCTCGATAGGGAGCAGCGTTTTCAACATGGAGATTAAAGGCAGAAATCAATCGCTCTACATGAAAGCCTTCAAACTCACCTCTATCCGCTAAAAGAACATCGGGAAGATTCTCACACGGCCATGACGATTTAGGAATATCTATGCCAAATTCACGAGAAAAGACCTGTTTATCGGTAACCACATTCGCAAGTGCCATCATCGCTCCTGTCCAAGATGGCCCTTCTAAGCCAATATACATCCCGACAACCATCCTGCTAAATACATCAATGACGAGGTAAACAACTGGACGACCAATAATCCAGTCAGAATTATAACGTGAGATTAAATAGACATCTGCAACAGTGGCATCGATCTGATAACGTGAACCAGGTCCAGTTGTTTCTGTAGTAGATGATCCGAGAACGGCACGAAAGTCTTTTTCGTATTTTTTCCGACCTTGTCTCGCCACCATAGATTCTTGAACGGTGTATTCTTTGCTGTACCAGTAGCGAAACTGAACAATAGTTGGTATCTTTTCTTCATCTTCAAGGATGACTTTGGAAACGCCGTTTTCATAATAATAATCCTTTGCATAAAACTCACGAACCATCATTTGATAAGCATCTGTCAGTTTATTTTTCTTTGTCGTTAAGTAGTATTTTTCTAAGGCAACTCGAAAAATTTTCTTCGTTTGATCGTCAATATTAATCCCTGATGTATCTTGTTTTCTCGGACGCCCTCTCTTTTTTGAGCTTGCCTTTTTCTCTTTTCCCTTTCCTCCGGATTTATGATAGTCCGGTAATAATGCATTTGGAGTTTTGCCTCTTTGCCAATATTTACGCAGATATTTACGAACCGTTGGATAAGAAACATTGTACTCGTTCATTGCATTTCTTATATGTTCTGCTCTTTTATTTTTTTCGTAAATAGCTGGCTCTTCGTTAACGATATTTCCAACAACAGCCCATGCTTTGTCTCGCATCTCTATATTTTTCTCTGACTCTTCTGCTTTTCTTAAAAACAAAAACGGATCTTCTTTTATCTTAATCAGTTGCTCCTGAATGATTTCGTCAATTAGTTCAGCCACTGATCGTTTAAAGGGCAGGGATTTATCATCGTGGATGTCGATCAAATAAGCAATAACATTTCCATCATCAATCCAAAGAATTCGAAGGGTATCTTTTGTATCTTTATCCTGCAATAACTCGTTCACTAATAACATCATGTTGCCAACCTCTTTTCATTTGGCTGCTTAATAGGAAACTCTAATAGACTGATAGAATTTGAAACGCTAAAAGGTATGTTTATATCAAATGTTATCTTCTTTGTTGCTAGCAGATGCTTCAACAAGGACAAGGCACTACCTTGGTCAAGATGATAAATTTTATCAAAATGACGTAGACACTCACTAATTGTTTCAGTACAATCATGTATGTAATGATAAAAGTCAGAAATTAGTTGATGGTCCATAGAATCTGTAATTTCACGTGATGGATGCAACCACTCAATGTTCTTTACAACATCTTGCGGTAGCTCCTTTTCAGATACAATTCCCCAGTCCACTTTCATTTCATCCCAATACTCACACTCAATTTCAAACTTTTCAATGATACGAGCATCGTTAAGTTGATCACTAGGTTTAATTGTCCGAGCCAAATATGATATATTGTTTCCCTTTCTTAAGGTAATGAAGAAATCTGTTGTTAATACAATTGGAGTCTGAGATGTTGTGTCTAAAGGATGTTTAATATGTTTAGTTTCAGAGATTTGTAGTGTTTTTTCACGATTTAAGGGGTATTGTTCACGAATATCAATTATTTCATCTGCCCATTCTAATAAATAAAAGTAATTACGTTCTAGGTCAGAGAGTAGATGATGAATGCGTTTTGTTTTCCATCCATTTATCCGGTGAGCGCGGCCAGATGAGGGCACATCCTGAATAGTGAGCCAGGGCTTATAATTAGAGAGTTCACCCTGTCCTCGACCTTCTTTTTGATATCGGGCTATTTTAGCTTCCGTCCATTGATTCTTTCGTTTTGCCATGTTAACCTCCTCATTATTGATAAGGGTATTTAGTGTAAAGGACCAAGCTTAATAAATAATCGCGAATTTACTTCAAACGCATAAACATCATTTTGTTCAATCCCAAGACAAAAGTGTAATACGTTTCCTATCTCAATCCCTTGATTTCTAATATCTTTAATTAAACTCCCGATATTACCTTTTAAATAATCTTCATAATCTCTAAGGCGTTTGGAATAAAAATCACATGATCGAACAACTTCTATGCTGTGCCCCGAAGTTGCGTATCCCATGCCTATCGGACCATATACTGCTCCTTTTTCAGCTTCTACAAATGCTACAGCGTGAGCTTTTCTTAATTGCTTTATATGATTATCTGTAAGCTGAGGGGATACACTATGAGCACCCTTCATTCGGAACCTTTCGATAGAATTTGGCCAATTATTGTGAAGGCTTGTCTCCATTTTTTGTTTAGCCCAGCTTCCATGCGGCATTACATCAATAAAGTAAGCATTTTGGGCGTCAAAACGAATAAACAAAACAGGACCAGTCCTCTTAATAAAATCGGAATTGCTTTCCATTTTAATACCTAGGTGCAGATGATGAATTCCCCAGTCATTCAAAAGATCATCGTGATAATTCAAATCTAGGATCAACTTGCTTAAATGGGGCTTGATATCTAAACCTTTTTCAATCTTTTCCTTAACTAATCTAAGTCCTGGTTCCAAATTCTTTGGACAAGTAAATTCTTGTGAGAATAATACATTACGTGGTTTTGAAGGGGTTAGTCTACGTTGCAGGTTAAAATACTGAAAACATACATCTTGTGAAGATTCTGCAGGCTGGTAATTCATTTCGATAAGCTGATTCCGAAGACGAGAAATCCAATCACCATAAAAATCAACCTTGACATCATAGGCATGTGGCATATTGTTTCTCCTTTAATTCTAAAAAGTTTGTTGGGAGTAGGCATTAGTAAGCACAAAAAAATCACGTGTTAGTAATTACTTCCATCATACTACTAAACACGTGATTTTTAAATAACTTTTTTATGAATTAAACAACTTTATTACAGGACTCGGGACAATTAAAAGTCTTCAGGTATAGAAACCCCAAGAACCCTATTAAATCA
>NZ_BAAKSZ010000040.1:0-23856 GCF_059698015.1 Oceanobacillus sp. NCCP-135
GAATTACATTGGCACTAAAAGCGATTGAGGGATACGTCATGTTTGCATGTATCGCATTGGGTGTTGTTCAGATCATGGCATTAAAATATGGGAAAAAAATCAGCCTGTCCAGTTTTCTCTTTATGAGAACCAGAACCTCCGACATTCCATCAGAGTGGACAATGACACGTTATTTTGCGAAAAACATTTTTCGTGTTATGGAGAAACACAGTCATTTAGGCATATATCGAATAATTCGAGGTAAGCAGGAAAGTACTGATTGGACAGAAGACGAGGGTTTTCTGGATGCATCCTAGCTGTGAGGTTAAAATTTAAATGAAATAGGGTAATTTTGAAGACCACAATAAGAAACACCTGTTCTAATTTTGAACAAGGTTTAGTTTGATATGTAAAATATTATTTTCTATCGTTACGAGGAACTTTTTACTGTCAAGTGATTAAAGTGATATCTCCCTACTCATCAAACGCTTATCCTATTTTTCCTCTGGCGGAATCTTGGCGGAGAACCTATTCATTTTTAATCATTTCATCCATTTTACGTACCATCGAAATGCAGTCAAATCAACGTTTTCACTTCAAATGCTCCTAGTGAATTATTCCCACTCAGTACTTCGCCAATACAATATGGTGCATTATCGTTGATATGAAGGTATTTAGGGAAATATCAAAAACAATAAAAACATTTAAATTGATATAAAGTGTGCCACGACTGTGCCACAGATTTTAATAAATCACAAAGCTGGAATGAGAGATCATTTCGGCTTTTTCATTCATTTTAAAAAATATTGTTGAAAGTATTCAAGATCTACTTTTCTTATAATTATAACAATGATAAAAAGCCGATGTAACTTTTGAATTTTACAAATCAAATACCTTTAAGGACATGGTTTGAAAACATGATTGCTTAATAGGCCGGACAAAGGCTGGGCAGTGCGGCGGCGTGCGAAGCGAAAGCCAACGTGCTGGGCGAAGCCTGCGTGGCGACAGCCACGCCTTAACCCCCGTTTCTAACAGGGGGGTAGAAAAACAATAAGAAACTGTTCCAAAAGCCACTAACACCTGATGGCACAACGGTTTGGAGCATATAAAGAAGATGTCAGGTTTTCACCTTTAGTTGACATCTTTTTTTATTTAGAGGAATGCACATGAATCAAGCACCTTGGTATCAACAATTATGAAAAAACGACTGGAATATGGTATTTTTCAAAATAAACTGGCTGTTCATATTGGAATTTTTTTAGGCTTTAAACGAGAGTTTCCCAATCTGATTGGCTTTTTAATTATTGCTTTAGTTGCAGTAGGATTAGTTTTTAATGTAAGTGTCGTTAAGGATGTCTTATTGATTTTGTTCAATAGGATTATAGGTGCTTAGATGTTATAATTTATAGAAATTGCTTTATGTATGAATTTATACTATCAATTATTCAATTATCGGGCCATTTTGGTGAATAAAAAGGGAGGGAATTAAAATGACATCGTGGATTTCTTGGGTTGCATTGGGGCTTATGGTTGCAGTATTACTTTATGCCATTTTTAGTATATATTTAAAAAACCCATTGGGCTTGTATATCGCAACAGCATTCCATATTGTTTTAGGTGTCTTATCACTTCCATCAATCAGATTAATTGTATTAGGGTGTATTTTGCAAGAGAAAAGTACACAAGATTGCAACGAAAAAATACATAGGCTTGCCAGCCGATTCTTAGTTGTTTCTTGATAATGCATGGGTGATTCTGAAACTGTCGCCGGTAAAGTTCAATATATGAGCGTGGTGGATCACACGATCCACCAGTGCCGCTGTTAGTCGTGAATCCCCAAAGATTCGATTCCATTGGCTGAATTCAAGATTAGATGTGATAATAAGACTTTTCTGTTCATACCACTCAGAAATCAATTGAAAGAACAATTCAGCCCCTTCGGTGTTAAATGGCACATAACCCATTTCATCTAAAATAATGAGGTCCGCATTTTTAAACTTACCGTGAAATGACGCTAGCTTGTCTTCTTTCCAAGCCTTCTCCAAGCTCGTTACTAAATTCGATATCCGATAGAACCTTACCTCTAATCCCTTTTCGCATGCTTCATAGCCAAGTGCCGTTGCCAAATGACTTTTGCCGGTGCCGGGAGAGCCGGTTAATATTAAATTTTCCTTCGCATGAATAAAGTTTAGTTTCTCCAATTCCTTCGCATCTAGCTGGGGAGGCAAATGAATCTGTTCATGCCATTGAAAACTTTTTAACGACTTTTTCTGTAGAAACCGCGCCTTTTTGATTAACCTTTCCACCTTGGTTGCCTCACGCAATTGAAGTTCTTTAGACAGCAGTGCTTCCAAATACTGTTTAGGATGCTCGAATGGAATATTTTCGTATATTTCTGCCGTATGAGCAAGGCAAAGGGATTTGCACATTACTTTCAAATCACTCATTGTGCCTCACCTACCACAACATCCGTCTTTTGGAGCTGATCATATTTAGACCAATCAATATCGTAAGGATGATTCTCCGGATCTTGAAGTGTCTTAGACTGAGAGCTCACTAGTTCATAAAATTGCTCATTGATTTCCGTTATCTCTTGCGTTGCAAGCAATCAAATTAACCACTTCATCCGTTCTTTTCTGATGTCGTAATTATTAACCTTGATATATTCAGCAATGCGTCCAGGTAAATACTTGGCATGACGGGAATAATCTACAACACGCGGCTTATGAAGCCAGCCTTTTAAAATAGAATCCCAAGGTATTTTGCGACTTTTCTCCATATAAGGTCGTAAATCTTCTAATAGTAATTCTCCATGAGGAGATATCACCTTAAATCGATCCCAATATTTGATAAGCGACATCTGCGAATAATTATATCCTTTCGGAACATAGATTTTCGTTTTGTCTATGACAATTTCTCCATATTTGTTTGCTTTGGCCTTCTCCTCTTTAAAAACAGGATAATCTTCTTCCGGTAAAGCCCACAGATATTGATGTTCCTCCTCCAATAACTCATTAATAACGCGATGCTTCTCATAATGTTTTCGGTAACGGTCATTAATCAAGTGCTCCTCTAGGAGCCGCGACAAGTGTTCCAAATCTATTATCAAAGGGGCAGGCGTAATAAAATTGTAACGAATATAACCAACTTTATTTTCCACATTCCCTTTCTCATGCCCAGAATATGCGTTACATGCCTGCGGTTCAAAACCAAAAAAGTTCGCAAACTGAATGAATTCATTGGTGAATACAGTATCTGTACCGTTTCTTCTGGGCTTAACAACGGCCGTCTTCATGTTATCTATACGAATCTTCTTAGGCACACCACCTATTTGATCAAATATTCTTTTCATGCCATAGAAAAGGCATTCTTGATTTTCTCCAGGCAATGGAATGGCAAAGGCACTATTACTAAAAGGTAATGTCAATACCAGACAATGAACATCAATATATCTTCCATCTTTCACCGCCTCCATAAGACCGAAGTCAAGTTGCGCTTCTGCCGGTGGATGGGAGAGTCTTTCATAATTCTTATCGTGCCCCTCACCCTCTGGATGACTTCGGCTTTCCCTCCACTCTTGCACGAAATTACATACGGTTCTATAAGAACCGGGAAATCCCATCCCTTGTAAGTTTTCAAACAATGTCTTGTTTGTCCGTCGTGATTTCCTTTTTAACTTTAGATCCTCCAACAACCAATCAGACACAATCTCTCCCCATTCCTGTTCATACATCATTCCTTTCTTCTTATTGACTTTTTCCTCAGGTATCTGTTCGCCATCAGCATATTTTTTAGCAGTTCTCCAATTGATTTTATGGATATCCGCAATCTCATTAATGGATAAAGATTTATCATTTCTTAAACATTTGATAGAATTAATTTCAGGCATTGTCAGCATTCCTTTCAACCTCCACTGTTTTGATTCGGCACCAATAACAGTAGAGTAATATTTGGAGGCTGGCAAGCCTTTTTCTGTGTGCAACGTTGTGTACTTTTACGCTGCATTACTATGTACTTTTATATTGCCATAAACAGTATTAGGGTTGGCTGTTATTGAATTAATCATAGGAATTATAATGATAGTGAAATTGCGAGGAAAACGAACAACTTAATTTAACAATGATGCGTATATATTTATCGCAATATGAACGGGCGCAATTCCAGCATAAATTTATTCAAGAAACGGGCCATTTTGTAGAATACTGGTGTTACCAATACTTTTAGGGAGGAGTTAATTTGAAACTGTTATTTTATATTTTGGTGTTTGGCTTTATTGTATTTTTGAATTTGGGTCTGTACTTACCGTTCCTGAAGAACAAAGATTAAGCATTCTAGAACGGGGGCGATTGCGGAAATAAAAAATGTTCTTGTAAATGTGTTATAGAGAATGTCATAATCATTTTCGATTAGGCAAATTCCATATAGTGTATAGTCTTTAGGAGGTTTAAAAGTGAGAAAATTATTAGTTTTTGTTTCTTTTATTACCTTTATTGTGATTGCCTCGTTATTAGTTGATTTTGGATCTGGTGATACTGCTAAAGGAGAAGAAGAGCAATTACATCATTTACTTGATCAGACGATGGAAAAGTATGAGATTAAAGGTTATTCTGTTAATAAAACTTATTCCGTGTTGTATTTTCATCTTGCTGATACAGAAGACAAAACTAAATTTCAACAAGCAATACAGAAAAAACTCAAAAAACATAATATAAATCAGTATGAACTTAGCATTGATAATGAAAGTGATATTCAAAGAAAATTCGGGATAGACTTGACTATAATTTACCCTGTATTTTTATTAAAAGGCTACTAAAGTAGTCTTTTTAGAAACACCAACCGTTACTTTTGCGTCAAAATCATAAAACACACTAAATCCCGCGTGAAGTGGCATTCTTCATATATTGTAGGTACAGTTTCATTACTCTCAATGAACTCTCGTATAACCAATTCACTTGTATCATTAGCACCTAGCAACATATCATGATAAAACATTTCACGAAACTTAATTCCTATTTCGCTTCTTTCTTCATCACACATGGCTAAATTAAATATAAACTTACAACTAAAAATACCAGTTTTCAAAAATAATTTTTCCCCTTGAAGAAAGTCTCCTATTTTCTTTAAAACATAACCTCAAATACTTTTGTATCTTCTTCCATATAGTGATCGGCTATTAACCATTTCCACATTTCGTAACTTAGTGGAATTACTTTTGTTATCTGGTAGTTGCAGTACAAGGCACGGCAGTATAATTCAAGCTGTCTAGACAACTCAAAATCCCCTTATTACTTCTCATCCAAAATAATTCTATAGATTCATGTTTAGTTAATAACTAAGGGGGTACTTGATAATTAAGACAATTTAAACTTATAAATTAAATTGTCTTCAATTTTAAAAGGAGGATGTTTATTTTGAAAAAATTTGTCGTTATATTTAGTGTGATTTTATCGAGTATATTAGTCAGTTTTAGTTCGGTTAGTGCACACCATGGGACAGCAAATGATTATTGGCATGTTTACTGGAGTGAAAGTGATAGGTCAAATTTACAATACAACATTGATATTGTAAATGATTCAGGTGGTAATTACAATGTCATGAATTCGGTAAATAATTGGAACAATAGTCAAAGTTATGTAGACTTTGTACCATGGAATAGTTCTCAATATCCTCAACCATTTTTAGACATTGTAGTAGACTCTAGAGCAATGGACTCTTGGGGTCAAGCTATTACAAATCCCTCATGGCAATCAACTAATGATACTACACTCATAACTACTGCAGCTATTGTAAACTCTAGAACAATTGAAAATTCTATAAATAATGGGACTCCTTCAGCAGTTAGACAAAAAGTTACTACTCATGAAATAGGTCATACATTAGGGCTCGCTCATCCTTCAGATCCAAATAGAGTATCAATAATGCAACAAGGTTGGAATGGATACTCAACAGTACAGAGTAGTGACCTTGATTGGATTGAGTTTCGTTACACTAATACAGGATTGGGATCAAATTCATTAGATACTTCTAATACAGAATATCAAGAAGCCATTATAGACTGGGTACAGTATAATAACATCGAAGATATGTATAAAAAGAGTGACCTCGTTGTAAAAGCTACAATTAATAAAACAGATACCGTAGAATTAAATAAAGATAATGAACCTTATACGATTAGTGATCTAAATATTATGGAAGTATATAAAAACAATTCAGGAACCAAAGCATTTCAAAACGATGATGCAATAAAAATGGGAGATGTAGGTGGTTATTATCAAGACAGTAATCAGTATTCTGTTTTTAATAATGAAATAGTTGAAGAAGATCAACAATACTATTTCTTTTTAGAACAAGTTGATCCAGCTGATTATAATTCTGAAATTCCTTATGATTATTTTCCTGTAGGGGGTCCAGCTGGAAAAGTGTTAGTAAAAGATGATATAATAATAGATGAATTAACTGGTGAGATTACTCAATGGGCAAAGAATGATTTTGAAGAAATTTTGCTTAACCAATAATCAAATTAGTTTGAGAGGGTAAAAAAATGCGAAAAATCACATTTGTAATTCTCTGTATTTCTATGATTTCCTTGGTTGCTTGTAAACAAAATGATCTTTTTGATAACGAAGCTATAACGTTAATAAAAATACAAGACTGGGATGAAGAAGTAGAAATCAATACTATTACTGATGAAAGTTTAATAAATGATTTAATAGAAGAAATAGAATCTGCACAATCCTCTTCAACTGCAGACATTGATATACCTAATCCAGATTATCGCTTGTTATTTACAAATGATGATAGAATTGTTAAAGAACTTGGCTATTATACTGAAGAAAAAGAATTTAATGGAACAAATGGTCAATTTATCGATATCGAAACAGGAATTTTTTATGGAGTAACAATTGAATTATCAATTAATAAAAATAACTAGTCAGGTAATTTAAAAGACATGTCTAAAAATTGGCATGTCTTTTTGAGTAGCTAAAAGTCGTAAAAAGATATCAACTAAAGAGGTGTTAGTGTAAAGCGTCACTTTATTCCCTCCAAAATGGGGGGCTTTTGTTCAAATACCTCCAGTATGTTTACTGTACTTCCCTGAAAAAGTATGCTAAATTATTTGCATATTATAAGACATTCCACAATTGAATACGTTACAGGAAACAGCTTAAGAAACACACGAAAAACAGAAAATACGTTGTCTATTATCTAGATTTATTTCTATTACATTCGAAGCACGGATTAGCCGGTCGATATTACCTCCGTTAGGGCATAGACCCACTTTATAAGCATTTCCGGCATCCACACATGGTAAGGTCGAACGAAGGAATGTACGCGCATTGACGCCGAGAGAAATGGGAGGGTCCACCACCATGTTCAATGTGGAGATCTAAGGTGCGATCATAGGAAATAAACCATCCAGTTTTTGGAAAACCAATTGCTAGGTTTATTTAGATAGATTGTTTATTTCCAAAATTATCCTATAACGGCAGTATCTTCCTGACCCTACCAAAATGCTTCAACAGTAATAGAAGGAAAATGGAGAAAAGCAGAGGTATTTTAAGAAAATCGAAATTTATTGAGGGAGGAGTCTACCATTATATGTCAATAACTAAAAGTAAAAAAGCTAGGAATATTCTCATAATAATTATTGTTTTAGTTCTACTTATAGGAGGAACAGTTTTTATGTTTTTCTATAATAAGAAAAAAGAAAGTACAGAAATAATAGATTCATACATCACTGAAAACAATTATGAAGACCTCATTAAAGAAAAAGAAATTGTATTTGATTCAAAACAAGGAAACTATAACGCAGAAATCATTTTCAAAGATGAACCAGAAAATTTTTATGAATTCTACGTAGAACCATCTACAAATAAAGTAAACGTGGCGGCTTTTGATAGTGAAAATGTAGAAATAACGGATAAATCTAAAGCAAAATATATTGATGATTAATTAAAATTAAAGCGAACAAAACTCGAATGTTTAACTATCGACAATCGGATTTGTTCGCTTTATTTCGTATTACTTTTATTTTATTTTTATTATTTTAAAATATGGATATTAGTTAATGTAATAAGGTTTAATAGGTTGTAGAGCCTAATATTTTTATGGTAGTGAAATAAAGTCCATGGGTATCGCAAGGTCTCCTATTGGTAAGTAGTTGTAACTCCACAAAGTGTATAAAATAACAAAAGTCAATCAGAAATAAATGATTGGCTTTACTATTGCTATTAGCAATTTATACCACTTAATCAAGAAATAAAAGTTATTTATAATCACTAAAAAGTTCTCTACCAAAATTCAACGAAAAAACAAAAAACCCCACCAATTTATTTTTTTGGCAGGGTTTTGGCAGGGAACTATCTTTTTTTAAATCATTTTATCCATATTAAGTTAGGAAGAATCCTTATAAATCGGTGTTCCCTCTTCAAGTTAATTTGTATTCTTATTCCCACTCAATCGTAGCAGGCGGCTTGCTCGTTACGTCATAAACCACCCGATTAATATGCTCTACATCATTTACAATTCTCGTCGAAATTTTTTCTAGAACATCCCACGGAATACGTGCCCAATCCGATGTCATTCCATCAATAGATGTAACCGCACGAATCCCAATGGTGTAATCATAGGTCCTTGCATCCCCCATTACTCCAACACTTCTTATATTCGGCAGCACGGTGAAATATTGCCATATATCTCGATCGAGTCCTGCTGCAGCAATTTCTTCTCGCAAAATAGCATCTGATTCACGAACAATCGTAAGTTTCTCCTCAGTTATCTCACCTAACACACGAATAGCTAATCCTGGTCCAGGGAAAGGCTGGCGCCAGACAATATGTTCCGGTATGCCTAATTGTGTACCAAGTTCACGTACTTCATCCTTGAAAAGTGTATTTAATGGTTCGATAAGCTCAAATTGCATATCCTCCGGAAGTCCACCAACATTATGATGGGACTTAATCGTTTGTGCGGTTTCCGTTCCACTTTCAATAATGTCTGTATACAATGTGCCTTGTGCCAGGAATTCAATATCTTTCAGCTTAGCTGCTTCATCATCAAATACATAAATAAATTCATTGCCGATTATTTTCCGTTTCTTCTCAGGGTCGTCCACCCCTACCAGTTTAGATAAAAAACGGTCCTTTGCATCGACTTTAACAATATTCATCTGAAAATCTTCAGCAAATACTTCCATTACATCATCTGCTTCATTTTTACGAAGCAGACCATGGTCGACAAAAATACATGTAAGCTGATCACCGATGGCTTTATGAATCAATGCTGCAACAACGGATGAATCCACCCCGCCACTAAGTGCACATAAAACTTTTCGGTCGCCAACCTTACTCTTAATTTTCTCTACTTCCATGTCAATAAAGTTCTCAATTGTCCAATCGTCATTACTTTGACATACCTCAAAAACAAATTGCTTCAAAAGATGATTACCGTATTCCGAATGGCGAACCTCCGGATGAAATTGCACACCATAAAGCTTTTTCTCTGGATTGCTCATTGCAGCAATCGGTGTGGATGGACTTGTTGCATCAATTTGAAATGAAGGCGGTTCGGCCATTACTTTATCACCATGACTCATCCAGACTGTTTGACTGGCTGGTGAATCTTTAAATAAAATGGGATCATTTTTCAGATCGATAAGCGCCTTACCATATTCCCGGTTTTTTGCCTTTTCAACTTTCCCCCCATAGTTTAGGGCCATCAGCTGCATTCCATAGCAAATCCCTAAGATCGGAATATCCAAAGCAAAAATTTCCGGATCACAACGAAAGCTATTTTCATCATAAACACTGTGCGGACCACCTGAAAGAATGATTCCGTTTGGATTCATTTTTTTAATGGTTTCTGCCGTTAGCTTATGTGAGTGTAATTCACTGTAAACACCAAATTCCCTAATTCTCCGAGTAATTAATTGATTATATTGACTACCAAAGTCCAATACTAATATCATTTCATTATTTTCCATGAATTACGCTCCTGTCTATTGTATCTTTTACTAGTTCTTTCTTGGTTTGATTGTGTAGTGCTTTCATTCGATTTTCTCTAAGTCCGAACCACCGCTATAGTGAGGGCGAAATATCTAAACGATCGATAAAAACGCCTCTTATGGACAAAATTGCTACATTACATGACCAAACTGTCCTTGAGAACACTTCTCTACGCAAACTGACTGAAATTCGAGGCAAACGGTCGATGATTACCCTTCCCCCTACAAAAATAACCTGCACATCCCCTTTTCGCATACTAAATATAGCTACAAAAAGGCAGAAATCCAGGTTACATAGATAACATAACAGATAACTACCTTCATAGTCAGAGCTTTTACGGTGCTCCGGTAGAGACTCTCAGGGCCATATTTCCCAAGGATGTACGAACGGCAAAAATTTATATATTATAATTTTAAAGCATGTCTCATTTCTAATATGTTCTTATAATACTAACCAGCAATAGCTTGGTCAACCCATTATTCGCTTAATTAAATTTTTCCATAATTGCGTGAGCTCTTTCGCGTTTTTGTCGTTGATCTCATCCTTGTACAGCATCCGCTCAAAATGAGTAGTTAGTTGACCCATTTCATTTGTGGTAAACCGTTCGTCAATTCGTTCTGCAAATTCACGTAATGTCTGATCAGGCTTTTTCGTAATCCCTTTATACTTTAAAATTTTTATCAAATGATGGTATGCATCCTGGTACGTTTTTGCATCCTGCTTATTCATAAACTTCATTTTCACTATATAGGTTTGCCAACGGAATCTTGTTTTAAAAATGATCAAAGCCACAATCGAAAGCACTCCCACACCAATTGCAACATGCCAGCTTTCTAACTCAAACGAATCAGCATCACTTGCAGCAGCAGCGGCAGTTTCCGCTTCTTCCTCCTCTGGCATTTCAGGAGCTTCTGGCTCATCCAATTCCGGCATTGGTTCTAATATGTCGTCTTCTGTCTCCTCGGATTCACTATTTTCTACGTCTGTATGGAAATCGGTCAGGTTATCAAACCCTTGCGTCGGCTCAAATGGTACCCAGCCTGATTCCGGAAAATATACTTCCACCCAGGAGTGAGCATTCGCATTGGTTACTTCATAGACATCAAAAGAATCCCCAGTTTCAGCTACATCATCAGCAATCATCTCACCACTCGTAAAGCCCTTTACCCACCTTGCTGGAATATCGAGTGCTCTGAGCATAACGACCATGGATGTAGAATAGTTATCACAATAACCCACTTTCGAATCGAATAAAAACTGATCCACATAGTCCTCATCCTCAGCCGGTACAGGTACATCTGTTGTTTGGTATGTGAAACCATTCCTGCCAAAATAGCCCTCAATTGCTTTTGCCTTTTCATAACGAGTATCGTATGCGGCAGTAATTTCTTCGGCTAATTCCTCAACTCGATCAGGTAAATCTTCAGGAAGCTGTGTATAGCGTTCCATGGAATTAATCTGTTCCACTTCGGTTGTTTCACGAAGTTTATTCAGATCAAATGATGGGTTATTGTAGGATATCGTGTAACTATCAAGACTTGCAGCTTCCCCACTGACCCTTGTCTCGATCGCCTCGGAAAAACCATCGAGATAATAATCTGCATCTGCTGCATATACCTGTTGAATCCCATAAGGATAAATCAGTTTGTCAATATCTGTATTCCCTTGAAAATCAATCATCGCCTCAAGTTTTTCGCTTTCAACAGCTTCTGGATGGAATGTAGCCAGGGAGATAGAGCCGTTTGTTTGCTGCTGATAATCCGGATCACCGGAAAGCTCCCAGCCCTTTCCTGTATAAACATCCTTTGATTCAATTCGCCAATAATGCTCCCTTGCAACTGCCGCCTGAAAAACAGGTGTATAATCCTGAACAAATGAGCCACCTAACTGTGAATCATCCTCGCCATATCCAACCTTTTGAACAGCAGAACCACTTGCACTACCCGCATTTTCAGCAGTACTTTTCAGAAATGGTACTGGATCTGGCCACTGTGGTTCCAATTTAGGTGCCGCAAACCCAATCATTGTTGAAAACAAAACGATACCAATTAATGGAATTAGCCAAATCGGTGTTTTTCTAATCCAAGTAAACCGAATCGATTCTTTATCCAATTCTTTCATAAAATTGGCTATTCCTAAAGCAATAAATGAAAGAATGAATGTGCGAACCATTGACATACCTGCATCATAAATGGTAAATGTATCTAATATAGCGAGGTAAATAAATGTCAGCAAAACGAATAGAAAGATTCGCTTCATGACCACAAACCAGTAATGAAGTAAGTAACTCATTAACCAGATTAATAATAAAAATAACACACTGCGAAATATAGGAGTCAGTTGATACCAGGATTGAGAGAAAAGTGTTTCGACGTTAAACCCAATTTCCATAAATAAATACTCAAACCATAACCTGCTCATAAAACTGTATTCAAAAAATAAACCATCAATAATAAACAGTAGTCCAAATCCTTTTAATAAAAATCCAATCCACCATTTCATCTGAAACATGGAGATGACAAAGCAAAACAACGTATAGATAATAAAGATCGTTAGGTTACTCGTGTCCGTAATGTCTTTTACAGGATAGAGCCATTCTAAAAATAGGAAAAAACCGCAGAAATATAATATCGAGGTGTATAGGAATGGGATATTATTCTTCGTTAAACTCATATCATGTTCACCTCAATTGGATTCTTCGCTAATTGGTCCTCGGTTAGAACTTGCATACCTATTCCATCAAACTGTAGTTGCTGAATCATCGCATGCTCTGTCTTGGAAATCAGTTTAGCTGACTTAATAAAGATGACCCTAACCTGTTTAGTCCGCTCACTTATCTGCTGAAGGGTTTGTCTGAATGCATCATCTAGATGTGTTGTAATAATGATTACTATATTCCCACTACCTATTTTCAGCATTTCTTCCTTTAATTTCACAGCAAATGGTTGACTTCCGGATAATTGAATCCTTGTTAAATGCCGCCTGATAAAGTCCTGCTGCTTCGGATCATGATGCATCGGAAATTGAATGACATTTTCTCCGATAGATATTAGTCCTATCTGAGTTGACTGTTTGCGAATTACTTCCATTAAAGATACAGTAACCTCAACAGCTGCCTCAAACGCTAGAGGATTACTTCCTTTAAAGTCACAACTATCTAATACTAGTAATACATCCGTACTTTTTTCCTGTTCAAATTCTTTCGTCATCACTTCGTTTTTTCGTGCGGTTTGCTTCCAGTCAATCCAGGAAAATTTATCCCCAGGCATATATTCACGAATACCTGTCGCTACATTGGTATTTTTTAAATTTAATGAATAAGAAGAAACAGATCCCTGTTCAAAGCTGCTCATTTGTGCAGCCATATAAATCGGTCGCTCATTCGGGTAGGCCACCAGCTGATCTGGAAGCCTAAAAATATGTTCCTTTTTCACAAAACCAAATACATCGCCTGTACTGATGCGGATTGCTTGCAATTGGTGCTCACCACGCGGAATTTGTTCCATTCTGTACGTAAACTCAAATACTTTTCGGATCGATGGAAAGACAATTTTTTTAATTTTTCGATCAATATTTAATTTATCTGGTTGATTCATATAATGATATTTATCTTTACGGTTATCCATTCGCTTCAATGAATTAGGATAAATTTCCTCACAAATACAATAATATAACGGAAAAGGAAAAGATCTTTGAATACGGATGGTTACTAAAATACTATCACCGGCACGGACTACATGCTTTGATAGATTTCGATCAATCTTCCACTTCTGGACCGGGTGAAGCAGCAATCCCAAATGATAGAGAAAGATTGGAAGAAAGCTATAAAATAGAAACCAGCTCGTAAATCCACCTTGAAACATCGCATAGGAAAATAGAATAAGAAATAATAACACGATGAAAACAAAATTCAATATAAACCGTAGTGACTCTTTCATCAATTAAATTCCCTTCGAATCGGGATATGTGTGTTTTTAACGATTGATTCTACCACCTGCTCTGTGGTCATTCCGTCATATTTAGCCTCAGAGGTTAAAATTATGCGATGAGATAATACGAATGGCGCCAGGTACTTCACATCATCCGGAAGAACATAATCCCTGCCATAAATATATGCATATGCCTTGGCTGCTTTCATTAACGCAATCGAACCCCTTGGACTCACTCCAAGAAAAATAGCGGCATTAGATCTTGTATTAGCTACTAGATTAATAATATAATGCTGCACATTTTTACTAATATATACATCCTTTACTTCTTCCTGAATAGTAACTAACTCCGCTTTATCCATAACAGCAGTAATGGATTCAATCGGGTGATTTTTAGATGTGCGTTCAAGCATTTCCAATTCATCTGAAAATGATGGATAACCCATTTTAAGCTTTAAAATAAAACGATCCAGCTGTGCTTCTGGCAATGGATACGTCCCTTCATATTCAATTGGGTTTTGTGTGGCCATTACAAAGAAAGGATTCTGAAGTGGAATGGTTTGCCCATCTACGGTCACATTGTTTTCTTCCATTGCTTCTAAAAGGGATGACTGTGTCTTAGGTGAAGTACGGTTAATTTCATCTGCAAGAATAACATTTCCTAGAATAGGACCTCCGCGAAACTCAAATTCAAGCTCTTTCGGATTATAAATGGAAATGCCAGTAACATCAGAAGGTAATAAATCTGGGGTGAATTGAATTCTTCTAAAATCACAATCTAATGATTTTGCCAATGTACGAACAAGCATGGTTTTCCCAACACCAGGGACATCTTCCAACAACACATGTCCTTGAGCTAATAATGCAACTAAACTTAATGTTGCAACATCTTCTTTGCCAATCATTACTTTATTTATATTGGTTAATACTTTATCTATTTTTTCATTATATACAGTTGTTTCTTGCATCAACGTTTTTCGACCCCTCTCAGACTATGGTTAATATCATTACTATATCTACTATTACTATACTAAAAAAGTACTATGAAGTAAAAGCATACTCTTAGTAAGATCGATATCTAGTATGAACAGATTTAAGGTTCTCTAAACAAAAATACACCACTCATACGTAAAGTGGTGTATTTTTTTGCTACAATCACATTTTGCGGGGCAGGTTGGTTCAGTTGGTTTATTCTGAACCGGTATAATGTGTTTTTAAAGAAACAAAACTATTAATTTCCCCGTACTTTGTGAAAGATCCATCTTTTTTAAGTGGCAAGAGAGTATAAACGAAATCGACTCTTTCACTGATTTCTTCAAATCCAACTTCTAACCTCTGATCTCTTGAAAGATGCTTTATCGTTTTTCTTATGGGTGATATTCAAGTGGTCCTCCTGGTCCAAGAGGAATACCAAATAGCATCCAAATGACAAGCATAATTGTCCATCCTACTAGGAAGTAGATAGAATATGGCAGCATGGTGGAAATTAATGTACCAATTCCCATTTTCTTATCGTACTTTTGTGCAAACGCAATAATAATTGCAAAGTATGTCATCAGTGGCGAAATAATGTTTGTTGTTGAGTCAGCTACACGATAAGCCATTTGCGTTAGTTCCGGTGAGTAACCCAATTGCATCATGATTGGTACAAATATCGGGGCCATCATTGCCCATTTAGCTGATGCACTACCAATAAACAAATTAATGAATGCCGTAATTAGAATAAACATCAATATGAGTGGAATCCCTGTCAAATTAATACTATCTAAAAATTCTGCTCCATATACTCCAAGTACCAGTCCCATGTTAGATTCATTAAAGTATGCTACGAATTGACCGGCAGTAAAGGCAAGAACAATAAACATTCCCATTGATGCCATCGTATCCGACATCTGTCCTGCAACATCTTTATCATTTCGAATGGTTTTCGTTATCATTCCATAAACCAATCCTGGCACAAAGAATAAGATTGCAATAATCGGCACAAGTGAGCTCATAAATGGTGATTGGATAATCTGAGCCATTGTATCTCCTTCTGTACCACGCATCGGAGCATTTTCCGGTAGAATAAGCAATGCTGTGAGAATCAGTCCAACAATAACAGATATGCCTGAATAAATAAGACCCTTTTTCTCAATTTTAGTAAGACCTTCTAAATTTCCTTCTTCATGTTCGCCCTTATATTTACCAAGGCGAGGTTCTACCACTCTTTCTGTCACCCATGTACCGATAAATGTCAGTACAAAAACAGAAGCAGCAATAAAGACCCAGTTCATTGCAATGTTCATTGTCTCAGCATAAGCCGGATCAATGATGGCAGCTGCTGCGATTGTCAGCTCCCCAAGCATTACATCCGTTCCTGATAAAACCAGGTTCGCACTAAAGCCTGCAGATACCCCTGCAAACGCAGCTGCCAAACCAGCGAGTGGATGTCTTCCCAATGCCGCAAATATTAATGCGCCAAGTGGTGGCAAAACGACATACCCTGCATCTGAAGCGACACTGGACATAATACCTGCAAATACTAAACCAATTGTAATAAAGCGATTGGGAACCGACAGAACAAAACCACGTAATAATGCACTAATTAAGCCTGTTCGCTCCGCCACGCCAATCCCAAGCATTGTTACAAGTACAACACCAAGTGGTGCGAAGCCAATGAAGTTATCGGTCATGCTACCAAAAATATACTTCAGACCCTCTGCATTTAATAAGTTATTGATTTCAACCGTTCCGCCCTCATCACCAGGATGCTCTACACTTATTCCCAGTGGAGATAGTACGGCAGATAATACCAAGACGGCTAATGCTAATATTGCGAATAATGTAACAGGATGAGGTAATTTATTTCCTACCAGTTCAACACCATCCAGAGAGCGTTGAAAGACGCCCTTTCTTTTCTTCCTCATATATGTGCTCCTTCCCCGTTGTCTAGTTAGTAATATTCTGAAAATAAAAGTATATGGTTATTGCAAAATTCATTATAAACGGCTTGTCGGAAAATTAAAACCTTAAATCAATAAGTAATAATAGTAGAATTATTCTTGCGATTTAAGGTGGTGGAATTGTTTAGGATGATCGGGCGTGGTGGTGAGGCGATCTCTTCGACCGGTTGCTCCGTTTGGGCGTAGAGAGAAGTTCTCTTCGACCGGTTGCTCACACTTCGACCTCGTTCGGGCATAGAGAAGCGTTATCACGGACTGTTGGCGCTGGTATTTGAGCTCGTTTGTCCATGACAGGCGTTCTCACGGACAAGTTGCGCTAGAAACGGGGCTCGTTTGTCCGTGACAGGCGTTCTCACGGACAGGTTACGCTAGAAACGGGGCTCGTTTGTCCATGACAGGCGTTCTCACGGACAGGTTGCGCCGGGAATGGAGCTCGTTTGTCCGTGACAGGCGTTCTCACGGACAGGTTGCGCCGGGAATGGAGCTCGTTTGTCCATGACAGGCATTCTCATGGACAGTTTGCGCTGGAAACGGGGCTCGTTTGTCCATGACAGGCGTTATCATGGACAGTTTGCGCTGGAAATGGGGCTCGTTTGTCCGTGAGAGGCGTTCTCACGGACAGGTTGCGCTACCGATTCTTGATTGTCCCTGTTAGAAAGCATTCTTTTGATCCTCTTATATCTCCTTTAAAAAATATTTTTCTATAAATTTACAAAAAATGATGCAAATCTTCAATTTATTTAGTATAATGATTTTAATAAAAGAAAGGTTGTGGAATATGTCAAAAGTGCCATATAAATCCCGCACAAAGTCTATTGAATTACGTAAATTGGAATTGCTAAATGTCAGAATGATTTTGCCAGGTAAGACCAAGCAGTATTATTTAAACCAGCTTAGGGGTTTTGAAGGAGAAGTGAAATTTGATTCGCTGACGGAAAAGCTTCAGTGTGACTGTCTCATATTAAATGATTTGCTTCTGAAAATAAATAACACCTTATTTCAAATTGATACGACGATTATCACATCACATACAATTTTTATCTTCGAAGTAAAGAATTTTGAAGGAGATTATTATTACGATTACGAAAAAGATAAGTTTCACAAGATCCCCGATTATGAAATTACCAATCCCTTGCACCAGTCGAACAGAAGTGAATCATTACTTCGTCAGTTATTCCATAAGAACGAGATCAATCTTCCAATTGAAGCCACTGTTATTTTCATCAATCCCAGTTTCATCTTGTATCAAGCACCTCTCAATAAGCCAATTATTTTTCCAAATCAGATTAATCGTCATTTAAGTAAAATAAAAACAATCTCTTCCAAATTGAATGAAAAGCATAAATTTATTGCTGATAAGTTAATGTCTCTTCATATTGCAAAGTCTCCCTTTACCCAGGTTCCAGATTATACTTTTGACCAACTAAAAAAAGGAATAACCTGTGAAAAATGCAATTCATTTTCTGTAACTTCTGATGGGAAAATGTGTGTTTGTGACGAATGTGGGCATGGCGAAAAAGATGCATCTGCAGTAATGCGAGCTGTTAAGGGATTTATGGTCTTATTTCCGGAACAGAAAATCACTACTAATATTATCCACGAATGGTGTCAGGTGATAGCATCCAAAAAGAAAATTAATAGGATACTCAACAGACACTTTACAGCTGTCGGATCAAATCGATGGGTGTACTATAAATAACCGATATATTTCAGGCTATTGGGATGGCGAGCGGAAATTGTGGGATTGAATTTGTCTTCTCTATTTGAATTATCCATGATGGTTTTGTTAGAAAAAAGAGCTCTAATGGTCGGGCTTAGTTGGGATTGTCCATGAGAGCGTCTCTCATGGACAAAACCACTCATAAATTTGCGAAAACATTTTAGTAGATACAGCGTATAAAACAATTCATCTGGTTTACTAAGTTCTTTTTTAATTCTCGTAACAGATCCAGGAAAGTCTGTATATCTTGAACGTACTCCAAAATCTCTAAATACTTCCCATCCTCATCAAACACACCTTTATACGTAATATGGATGAGTTGACCCTTTTTTCTGAACCACATACTTTCAGCCGAACGTCTCTTTGTTTTAAGGTCTTGGATTAATCTCATTACCTTCTTAACACTCTTTGGAGGATGACAATTTGCCACATTACGACCAATTGAAATTGGCGTTCGCACAAACATCATCTCAGATGAATCTATTTTTCCGTTGAAGTATTTAAAAATACCATTTTTATCAATAAATGTTATTTCTAGTGGCAAGTTGTTAAAAATGTTATTGGCTTCTTTTATCGTTAAGTAACCACCTTCAAATGCCAGATGATAACTCATTAATAAAAGCCCCCGTTAGTGCAAATGAGGTTAAATATTTTATTTCAGAATTAATTTCGCAAATTATGGTAAAGTAACCTTAAATACCTATCTGAAGGTTTCTAGTAGTTCCCCTCATACGGCATCTAATTTTCCTTTTACAAAATGTCTTTTTCCTTTTTTACAAGTTCTTAATAGCCCCATTAATTCGTCTCCCATTTTTCTTAAATTATAGAGGACGTTCAAATAGTCCGGTAAAAATGACACATCGATGTTTCTAGTTGGCTTACTTTTCCGTTCCTCACGTATTAATTGCATACGTTCCGGTACTCAGGAGCTATGCCGCCTCGAACTTCTCGGTCCTTTTTATCTTCCTTTTTGAACACGCACTTATAACAAAACTTTAATGGAAAAGTGATAGAAAAAGCAAAAAAGCTACACTGTACGCAGAGCTTTTTTGTAAGAAATACCTTTATAAATATCGTATGATTTAATTTAATACTATAATACAATTATAATGTAATAATTTCAACATTTTTTCCTTATTAATCGCTATTTTAAAGTTTTCGTAAAGTTTTCCTAACGAATCCTAATTTTTGCTTATTTTAAATAATGATTTTTTTATAGGACTCTTGGATTTACGAGTAGGGGTTGGCAGATTTCCATCTTTCAGTTGGATTCGTTTGGACGCAGGAGCTGTTATATGCGACCGGTGGCCACTGTTTTTAGTCCGATCGGGCACATTGAGCTGCTCTCACATACTTTTCGCACTCATTAAATAGAAAAATCCTCCCAAACCAAGAAGCTCCTTACCCTAAGTGTAGAGCTTCTTACCACCTAATCAAAATAACGATTGCCTCTCATCCCGACCCACAGTTCAGATTGCTCAAGCTGATGCGCGAGCTGTAATAACCGATGTTCTTCTCCTTTTGATGCCATTACCTGTACACCAAGCGGCATTCCCTCATCAGACAGATGAACCGGAACGGACATTGCCGGCTGACCAGTTAAATTGGCGAGCTGTGTATATGGAGTATAGGTTAAGCTTGGTAAAAACATCTCATAAATCAAGGCTTGTTGATCCTTCTTATCAGATGTAGCAATTTGTTCACGAAGCTTTTCCTGCTCCGCAACACTATGTGTTAACTCACCTATTTTCGGTGCAGTATATGCAGATACTGGCGTTATGTAAAAATCATAAGTTTGATGAAGCTCGGCCATCTGCGCTGCAGCTGAGTCCCATGAGGCAAGACTTTCAGAAAATTCTGCTGCAGATACGGATTTGCCCGCGACATTTAATAGCCATGTCTCAATCTCGACATCCTCTGCTGTAATTTTCCGTCCAAGACCTGACTCCAGCTGTCGTACAACTGTTGCAATTTCTCCACTGTTCATTAAAAAGTAATTTTGCATTAATTGAATGCCATCTACGTTATTTTCCACTTCTTCGACATGATGACCCTGCTGCTCCAGCCATCTGACTGTTCGCTCCACCGCTCTTTTCGCATCCTTGGAAACAGGTGTGCCGACCGGAGAATCAATCATGTATGCAATCTTTAATGGCCGTTTATAGCCACGCTCCATTTCCGCTCTATAGCTTCCCGGAAATAATGGTGTCTGAAATGCAGCTTCTGGCTGTACAACCTGCAACAGACCAAGCATTGCCGCACTATCCCGCACACTCCGGCTCAAAGCAAAATCAATCGATGCTCCCTGCCATTGGCGACCGGCTCCTGGTCCAACTGGTGTCCTGCCACGTGTTGGCTTGAGACCAAATAGACCGGAGAATGATGCTGGGATACGAATCGATCCTCCCCCGTCACTTGCACCAGCTAACGGAACAACTCCGGAAGCAATTGCTGCGGCGGAGCCTCCACTTGAGCCACCAGGTGAATAATCCGGATTCCATGGACTCCTTGTTGGACCATACATTTCAGGCTCGGTAATGTTTTTCAAACCAAATTCTGGAGCGTTCGTATGTCCCATAAATAAAAATCCTGCCTCACGCAGTTTTCCAACAAAATGGGAATCATGGTCTGCGATGGAAGACCTTAGCAATTTTGATCCAGAAGTCAGTGGCTCCCCTTTTAGGCTTTGCGAAATATTTTTCAATAAAACGGGAACCCCTGCGAATGGACGGTTCTCTATAGTTACATGATTCGCTTCAGCTAAGACTATTTCTTTTCTGTCATGGATCACTGCATTTAGTTTTGGATTAACCTTCTTCAGTTGTTGAAAACTCAGCGAAAGCAGCTCGCTTGGTTTTACCTCTTTGCTTCGAATTAATTCTGCCATATCTGTGGCATCCAGTGATAAATATGTTTGTAAATCCATCTCTACACCCCTATTCTTTTCTACATAAGTGTATCATAGATTGGACTCAAACTTCTCATTCTACGGGACTGGCAATATTCGATCCTGCGAGGACAAAAATGCTCTATTCCTGGCTCGTTATGTCCGTGAGAGCTTCCGTCATGGATTCTCACCCTGATCTTTCTTCCAGGGAGGATCGGCATATTTATGCAGCTTCTGATTAATTTTATTAATGGCATATGGTATTATAAAAGCCAATGCAGTACAAAAAAGAATTAATTTTTCCGGCAATCTTCCTATTAAATTTTCCCACATAAAAGACAATCACTCTCTTTCTTAAACTTCTTCCAGATCACTGGTATCTACTTTAACCTCAAGTGGATCCGGTGCTTCGCATCTGTTTTTTCCTAGTCAAGTAATCCGGCTCCTTGCATCTGTTCTCTCCTAAGTCGAGCAGTCCGGCTCCTTGCATCCGTTCTCACCTTAATCAAGGGTTCCAGTTCCATGAATCTTTTCTTCCTAAGTCGAGGAATCCGCCTCTATGTACCCGGTCTTACCTTAATCGAAAGACCCGGTGCCTGTACCTCTGTCCCGCATGAACGCATCGCATCACTCCAATCCCTGTTCTTTTACACGATCACTGGCACCGGTTGTTCGAATAATTGCGTCTGCTGTTACGTTAATCGCACTGTTTGCAAATAGGTTATCACCTTGATCCCAGTTGTCTTTCATTTCATTCCATGTTTTATAATGCTTTGTCCGCAAAATATCGCTAAAGCCAAAAAAGTCCGTCTTTAGTTCTTCCTGACCTTTTTTAATTACTTCATTTGCCACTCGTTCGATTTTTTCATTTATTTTCTCCTCCATTTCATTAAGAAATTTCTTATCCAGCAGACTTCTTTCCCCGTGCATCTCACTAATATTTCCTTCTGTATCAATAGTTACATCTATTTTTACATTATCCTGATCTTTCGTATCTATTTTTATCTTACTTTTTGTTTTCTTCAGCTCGTAAACCATTAATTGATCATTGATTTCAAATTGAATAAATCCACCATCCGTATTATTTGTAATTAGATTTAATCCTACTACTTCTTCATCATTAATCGTGCCAATTAGCTGATTACGCTTCCCCCGAAAGACACCCGCACCATTAATAACTACTTTGTCACCTAATGAATAAATTCTTGGAATGACATAATTGCTTTCCTCCAGTAAATATTCATGCATATCCCCCATTTTGACAGGTCTAAGTAGTCCTGCAGATTTAACAGTATTTTCCATAATAGTATTAATATACATGACTGGTAGTTGTTCGACATCGGATTCTATATCCAGTATAGACGCAGCCTTCTGTCCGGAAATTAATACTTTAATTTCTCTGCGCATTTCCTGATCGCGAATAAATACATCCATAATCCCGCCAAATAAATCAGGCTCCCGTGCTGCTTCCTCAGAGATAATAATGATCTTTAAATGCTCAAAATAGGGTGCACGTCCGATTTTGGTCGCCATTTCACGGATAATTTGAAACAAACTTTTACCACTGCCCGATATATTTGTGAAGGCTTTTGATCCGCCATCACCAACCCCTGGCAGACCTAATTTTGCTGGCACAACAAACTGATTAGTCATGGTAACGGTGCGATTTTTTTTCCCTTGTTCACCTTCATCCAGGTCAATCGCAGAACCGATCACAAAACCGCGTTCTTCTATATCCGTTTCATCCCAGCATCCTGAAAGCACTAAAATCGGGCAACATACAAGCAGAAATAATCGCTTACCCATCTCGTTTCACTCCCCTCACCTTAGCGATAGCAACCAAAAGAATTAAAACAAAGACAGAATATATCAACATTGATTGACTCATCATTGCACCAAATGAAGATACCTGAACTTTATCTTGAGGAAACATACTGATGCTGTAAACGACTGGTGATAAAATTAAAAGTATCTTTAGTTTTTTCACCTTTCTAAAAATGGAGTTAATTGCAAGCACAGCTACGTCCAGAGCCATTGATGCAGTATTAAAAATAGCCATAATCCAAATGACAAAGAATACGGATTCGAATCGTTCAAAAAAACCACCCGGAATATCGACCACTTTCCCCACTTCTACAGTTGGATAAAGCAGATTTGAGGTTACTTCACGACCAAATACACCAATACAAAGGATATATAGCATAATATATAAAACTACTGGGATACACATGCCAAGCGCAGCCATTTTCGGTGCTTTTTTTGGTTGATCCACTAACGCAATATAGAACCATAAAATACCAAAACCGAGGTATGCAGTAATCCCTGCAGAGCTAATTGCGATGTCTCAAAGTGCAAGTGTACCAAGGTGTTAAGGACAAGGCTAATTTTATTT
>NZ_BAAKSZ010000041.1:0-22591 GCF_059698015.1 Oceanobacillus sp. NCCP-135
CCTACAATTCCCATTGTTTGAAAAGGAAATCCTTGAAATTTGCAAAGACGTAATTCACGCTGTAGTGCTAATATAAGTTTGTAAAATGTGTATACATGGGCTAACTCATGTATTGCTAGGACAAAAAAGAAGCCGACAATCAGGTAAGACGGACTTATCTAATGTCGGCTCTTTTTTTTGCTTATTAAACTATGAATTTGATGGAAGAGACGAAACAAATTCAATTAAACATTTCAAACAATCTTTCCAAAATGCCTTTACTATCTTCTTCTTCATTTTCCTCTATATGAAAATGCTCGGTGCAATGGGACTGAGGTTCTGTTCCTTTTTCAAAATACATTACACGGCTTGCGTCACAGTATGGTGTGGCACGTTCTCCGGTTGCGGGATCGATAGGGATTCCGACAACACCAGCGGGGGACGGGTATTTTGCTTGTGGTAATCCTTCATGGGCGCTTTCCATAAACCCGGCCCATATGTTTTTGGCGTAGGTGCTTTCAGCGACGATTTCCATGGAACGATTATCGTCGTAACCAATCCAGACACCTGTTACAAGGGAGGGGCTAAAACCAATCATCCAGCTGTCCGAATCAGTTGTACCTGATTTGCCGGCATAAAGATGTGTAAGGTCATTTGCAATCGAAGAGCCTGTTACAGCCATATAGCCATCCAATTCTCTATCAAACATTCCTGTCATCAATTGGGTTAGAATAAATGTTTTTTGGGGATCAAGAACCAACTTATAGGAATCATTATTTTTTTCAAAAACAGTTTTACCATCCCGGTCAATAATTTTTTCAATCGTATAGCCGTCAATTTTCCTGCCACCGTTGGCCAGTGCTCCATAACCTGTTACCATTTCTTCAACTGTAACTGCAGCAGTACCTAATGCAAGGGATGGTACTGTAGGCAATTCGCTGGTAATGCCAAACTTTTTTGCGGCTTCAACAAGTTTGTCAGCACCTAGAAACATATTCGTTTTCACAGCATAGACGTTATCTGATAAAGCTAAAGCTTGTGCTAATGTTATCGGTTGATATGCATAATAGCCATTGAAATTGCTAGGGCTGTAAACAGCGTCATTTTCCAATTCGAAAGTGGTAGGTTTACTCATCAGCTTGGTGCTTGGTGTATACCCATTTTCGAGTGCAGCATAATATAAAAACGGTTTAAACGCAGAACCGGGCATTCGTTTTGCCATAGTGGCCCTGTTAAATGGACTCTCCTCATAATTTCTTCCACCAACCATTGCGCGGATTCCGCCCGTCTTCGGGTCCATTGCGATTGCACCTGTTTGAATTTCACTATCCTGATTTATTGTCGAACTAACTTTTTCCTCCAGTTTTTTTTGATAATCTATATTTAATGTCGTATAAATTTGAAATCCACCAGACCTGATCAATTCAGAATCCATCTTTAATATTTCGGAAGCTTCCTGCAAAACCACATCCTGAAAATAGGAGCCTATTTCCACTTTACTTCGATCTATTTGATCAGCATAAGTCAGTTTTTTGCCTGCTGCCAAATTAAATTCCTGTTCGGTGATTTTCTTTTCATTCAACATTGTTTTCAAAATTTGCAGCTGACGGTTTTTTGCTCTTTCCTCATCATTTAACGGGGAATAATAGGTTGGTCCTTTAGGAATTCCAGCTAACATCGATGCCTCAGCAAGGGTCAGTTTTTTTGCGGGTTTATTAAAAAAGTGATTGCTGGCAGCTTCGATTCCATATGCTCCATGCCCATAATAGATGGTATTTAAATAGCCCTCCAGAATTTCGTCCTTCGAATAATACATCTCGAGTCGAATCGTATAGAAAGCTTCTTTTATTTTTCTATTCCAGGATTTTTCATGGGTGAGGAATAAATTACGTGCATATTGCTGGGTAAGCGTACTGGCCCCTTCCTTCAAAGAAAAATTTTTGATATCCTGCCATATGGCCCCAGCAATTCTCCTGAAATCAAATCCATGATGATCATAAAAATGCTGATCCTCGATCATTAAAGTTGCGTCAATAACAGCTGGAGATATTTCATCAAGTTCAACCCAATACCTGTTTTCCGATCCACTTTCCTCGCCGATAATCTCATCGGCACTACTAAAATAAATAGTGTTTTGCTGATTTGTTAACGTTGGAGGGCCTAAAATAAAACTCACCAAATAAACGCACAATACAACGCTTATAAGTAATATGAAAGTACCCAGCAAAATTTTATTGATAAATCTTTTTTTATTAAACTTTTTTTCCATACTAATTAGCTCCAATGAATGTCTGCATAATCTCATTATGGGAAAAGATATAGAGAAATAAACTTAATTACTGAAAATGCTAGTAGGATGACATAAATAAAATTACCCTAAGGAGGAGCAGGAATATCTTTCTTTGTGAATTTCCACAAATTATGATTGATTATCCCCCCAACTTATCGCTATAATAGGACAATATACGATTATTCCCAAAATAGAGGCGATGTAATGGTTACATATAAAAAATCAGTGGAAATTGAGCTCCGTACAACGATTGATGATAATGGGCAAATGGAATATAATACCATAAAACAATCTGGGGATTTTTATAAAAAACATAATCTTGATGTGCTTACATATGAAGAAAAAGTGGAGGGTCATTTCCCGATTAAAAATTTAATTACCATTCAGACAGATAGGGTAAGCATTAAGCGTTCGGGAAATGTAACAATGAATCAAAAATTCCGAAAAAACCATGCAACAGAAAATGTCTTTCAGCATCCCCATGGAAATATCCATATGGAAACATATACGAATTCTATTTCCTATCAGTCGATGAATGAAAATGATCAAGGGAAGTTGACTATTTCCTATACGGTAAAATTAAATGGTCAGGAAGAACGGAAACATGAACTGGTATTAACCTATACAGAGGAGGGTGCTTAAATGAATGTCTTGAAACAAACAGAGGATAATTTAAAACAGGAAATAGCTAAATCTACAATAAAAGCAAAGCTTACAAGTGAAGCGGAATTACCTGACATCACATTGGAAAAACCAAAGGATAAATCACATGGGGATTTTGCGACAAATATTGCCATGCAGCTTGCCCGGATTGCGAAAAAGGCACCACGTCAAATTGCTGAAGATATCGTAGCAAATATAGATCAAACAGGAGCTTCGATTGAAAAAGTAGAAATTGCCGGACCGGGTTTTATTAACATTTTTATGAAGAATGATTTTTTAGGTGAAGTTGTCGCAGCAGTTCTTGAAGCGGAGGACGCATATGGAAGAACAAATGCTGGAAAAGGGGAAAGGATCCAGGTTGAGTTTGTATCTGTAAATCCAACTGGAGATTTGCATCTTGGTCACGCACGCGGTGCAGCCTTTGGCGATGTATTATGTAACGTGCTTGCTGCAGCAGGCTACAATGTGGAACGTGAATACTATATTAATGATGCGGGGAATCAAATTGACAATCTTGCTCTTTCTGTGGAAGCACGTTATCTTCAGGCACTTGGAAAAGATGCAGAAATGCCTGAGGATGGCTATCATGGGCAGGATATTGTAGAAATAGGAAATTCCTTAGCCAATGCGTATGGTGACAAATGGGCAGGCTCTGAAAAAGAAGAGCGTTTAGCATTTTTCAAAGAATATGGATTGGAATATGAACTCGGGAAAATCGAACAGGATTTAGCAGATTTCCGTGTGCAATTTGACAACTGGTTCTCAGAAAGATCATTATACAAAGATGAAAAGATTACCGAAGCACTGAAAACGTTGGATGAAGGCAATTACACCTATGAAAAAGATGGGGCAACATGGTTTAAATCAACAGAGCTTGGCGATGACAAAGACCGAGTATTGATTAAGCAGGACTCAAGCTTTACTTATTTAACACCGGATATTGCTTACCATAAAAACAAGCTGGAACGCGGCTTTGATAAAATCATTAATGTTTGGGGTGCTGACCATCATGGATATATTCCTAGAATGCGTGCTGCCATTCAGGCATTAGGGTATTCAGTTGATCAATTAGATGTAAAAATTATCCAAATGGTTAACCTTTTTGAAGCTGGCGAAAAGGTGAAAATGAGCAAGCGGACAGGTAAGGCGATTGCACTGCGTGAGCTAATGGAGGAAGTTGGAATTGATGCAGTACGTTACTTCTTTGTCGCGCGCTCCAATGATTCGCAGCTTGACTTTGATATGGACTTAGCGCGCTCGGAGTCAAATGATAACCCAGTATATTACGTGCAATATGCACATGCACGTATATGCACAATGCTGAAACAGGCAGAAGAAAAGGGACTTGCTGAAAGTAATGCATTTGATGCAGCGCTTTTGACAGCTGAAAAAGAAGTCGATCTTCTGAAAAAACTTGGCGAATTCCCGCAAACGATAGCGGAAGCAGCGGAAAAACATACACCACATAAAGTAACAAAGTATGTATTCGAATTAGCTTCACTATTGCACAGTTTTTATAATGCAGAAAAAGTGCTTGATCCTGAAAACAAAGAGTTGACACGTGCTCGAATTGCACTAATGAAGGCGGTACGTATTACAATCGCCAATGCACTACGTTTAATTGGTGTCACAGCACCGGAGAAAATGTGATAGCTAACTGTTTTAACCATTAATTAAAAATAGAGATGCCTAAATTAGACCAGGCATCTTTATTTTTAATCTGTTGGCAACATTTATGAAGTTGAGAGAAGAATGCAAGAAGTTGAGAGAGCAGCCTATAGAGTTGAGAGATAATGGTAAATTCCCTTGTTTTCTCTCAACTATTACCTAGTATCTCTCAACTTTGCCGTTTTATGGCTCAACTTTCAACTTATGGAAGGTGTGCTTTGTTCCCCATTCATGCATTGCTTCTAAAATTGGTTCTAGCGTTTTTCCGTATTCTGTAATGGAGTACTCCACTTTGGGAGGAACCTGTGGGTATACAACTCGTTTAATAATGTCTTCATTCTCTAATTCTCGCAGTTGTTTTGTCAACATCTTTTGGGTAATTCCTGGCATACTACGTTTAAGCTCACTGAAGCGTTTCGTACCTTCCTGTAATAAATACAATAAAATAATCGGTTTCCATTTACCTACTAAGATACCCAAAGCATCCTCAACACGGCAGTATTCCGGTACCTTTTCCATATGAATTCCTCCAGATAGTATCTTTTTGTATACTTAGTTACTTTAAAGTGCGTACTTAAAATGAACAACTATATATTCTATAATAGCATTATAAATAATTAATGAAAAGAGTACTAAAAAACAACTATTGAATAGTAATAAAAGAGGTAGGTATATAATGGAAAAATATCGTCTTGACCCAAGCAAAGGACTGGAATTCGGTCTATATACACTAGGAGACCACTTACCAGATCCGACAAAAGGTGAGAGAATTTCTGCAGAGCAACGCATACATGAAATCATTGAATTAGCTAAACTTGCGGAACAAGCAGGCATCGACTTTTTCAGTGTTGGTGAAAGTCACCAGGATTATTTTGCAACACAGGCACACGCTGTAGTTCTTTCGGCAATTGCTCAGGCGACAGAAAAAATTAAAATCGCAAGCTCTTCTACCATTATCAGCACATCGGATCCGGTCCGTGTGTATGAAGATTTTGCAACAATTGACTTGATTTCCAAGGGTCGTGCAGAGATTATTGCCGGTCGGGCATCAAGAGTAGGTCTTTATGATTTGTTAGGCTACGATCTTCGTGATTATGAAGAACTGTTTGAAGAAAAATTTGAGCTATTATTAAAAATAAATCAGGAGGAAGTGGTTAATTGGAGCGGTCAATTTCGTGCACCACTGACCAATGCAAGAGTTCTTCCTCGTCCGCAAAATGGCTCATTGCCAATCTGGCGGGCAGTTGGTGGAACACCTGCCAGTGCAATTAAAGCGGGCTATGCCGGTGTTGGGATGTTCCTTGCACATTTAGGTGGACCAGCTACAGCTTTTAAACGATCAATTGATGCATATCGTGAGACAGCACGGCGCAGCGGATTTGAAGCCTCAGAGCTGCCAATTTCAACTGCAGGATTTTTCTATGCCGCAAAAACGACACAGCAGGCACAAAAAGAGTATTATCCTCATATAAACGAAGGAATGAAATTAACAAACGGACGTGGTTTTCCAAAGCAGCAATTTGCTCAAGGATCCGATGTGCGTGATGTAATGAATATTGGTAGTCCACAGCAAATAATTGAAAAAATACTCTATCAGCATGAATTGTTTGGTCACCAGCGTTATATTGCACAAATGGACTTTGGTGGTGTACCATTTAATCAGCTAACGAAAAATATTGAGTTGATTGGTACTGAAATTTTACCGGCAATAAAAAAACATACGGCAAAGAAGTAAGGGGTGGAGAAAATGAAGATTGTTCTATTATCAGGATCGAAAATCGGGTCGAAAACAAGAACTGCGCTGAATTATGCTGTGAAATCCATTGCGCAAAATTATCCGGAAGCTGAGGTTGAATTCATTGATCTAGCGGAATATGATGTGCAGTTCAGCGATGGACGGAACTACTTTGAGTATGCAGGGGATACAAAATATGTAGCTGAAGCCATTATGGAAGCAGATGCTATCATTATTGGAACACCTATTTTCCAGGCTTCGATCCCGGCTACATTAAAGAATGTGTTTGATCTGCTTCCACAAAATGCGCTTCAGGATAAGGTTGTAAGCATGCTTGTCACAGCAGGTTCATCCAAGCATTATTTAATTGCCGAACAACAATTAAAACCAATTTTGGCTTATATGAAAGCACAAATTGTTCAAACCTATGTATTTATGGAGGAAAAGGATTTTTATCGAAAAGAAATTATCAATGATGATGTGCTGTTTAGAATCGACCGTTTAGTGGAAGACACTCTCGTATTAACAGAGACTTATACAAAAATTCGTGAAGCAAAAGAAGCGCAATATGGGTTTTAGTAAATATACCAAAACATGAGAAAAACGGTAAAGCGTCTTTTTAGAGGTTAGAGGCCAGAAGTTAGATTTGAAGAAACCGGCGAAAAAGCCGATTTCGATTATACTTTCTTACTTCTCAAAAAAGAATTCACTAGTTTCTCCATGTCAAGCAGATAATGGAAAATAATAAACGGCTTTCGCTTTACTATTTTCCATATTGCTGACCGTTTCATTTGTAATATTGTTTATGCACTTCTTACGGTTTATTTCGTGAATTTTAGTTTTCAAAGCGGATACAAACTGCACCCTATTTGAGCAAAAAATAGCGTTCTTTGCTTTCATGCAGACTGCTACCGGGCTAAGGAAAAGCGAAGTATTCTGCCGATGCGAATGCTGATCTTAATACAAAAAAACGGTACGAAATTATATATTCACTGCGCCATAATTTATACCTTTTTTGTATCAAAAGCAATAATCTATTCAGCGTCGCAAAATCATGCACAACCTAAATTCTTTAAGATGAGACGGGCAATGTGCAGTCCCGATTTCTAAGCAAATAACCTTTTATAAAAACAATTCCCTCCTCAGAAAGCCAGTAGCTTAATCCATAACAATGATCACTCTCGTAAAAAATCTATTGACTGAATGATCATTCACCTTTAAAGTAGAAGTAAGAGAGGTATAAGAAAAATTCATTTTCAAGTATTTATATTCTTGGGAAATGGAATCGCTATCATTTTTTGTAAAATACTAAAGGGGGAGCGGATAATGGAAACATTTTTACTGATTAATTTATTGGCATTTATTGCAATTACAATATATGGACTATACTTATTCGCTAAAGTTGTAGCAACAAGAGTAGCCTATATAAGATTGGGGAAGAAATCAGAATTTGATCGTGATTTTAAAGAGCGGTTCCGCCGAATAGGAAAAATTGTTTTCGGTCAATCGAAGCTTTTAAAGGATAAGAAATCCGGATCGATTCATGTCATGATGTTTTATGGATTTATCCTTGTACAATTCGGTGCAATTGACATGTTTGTAAAAGGGTTATCACCGGAAAATCATTTGCCGTTTGGGAGCTTTTATCCTGGGTTTGTATTTTTTCAGGAGCTCGTAACATTAATGATTCTGGTGGCAGTTGCTTGGGCTTTTTACCGTCGTTATATGGAAAAACTTGTTCGTTTAAAACGAGGGTTTAAAGCCGGTTTAGTGCTGGTATTTATTGGAACATTAATGGTGTCTGTGCTCTTTGGTAATGGAATGGGGCAAATCTGGCACGGCCATGAAGCAACATGGACAGAGCCTGTTGCTAGTTTAATAGCTTTAGGATTTGGTTGGTTATCTGAATCAGCAGCAATGGTTCTGTTTTATATAGCATGGTGGGTGCATACGATTACGATTCTAACCTTTCTTGTTTATGTGCCACAATCGAAACACGCACACTTAATTGCAGCACCAATTAATGTGTTTTTAAGTAAACGAGTACCGGGTAAATTGAAAAAAATTGACTTTGATATTGATGAGGATGCGCAAGAAAGTGAGGAGGATATTTCCTTTGGTGTTGGAAAGGTGGAAGATTTCGAGCAACATCAAATGATAGATTTCTATGCATGTGTGGAGTGTGGGCGCTGTACCGATGTTTGTCCGGCATCAGGAACTGGTAAAATGCTGTCACCAATGGATATTATGATCAAGGTTCGTGACCATTTAACTGAAAAAGGTGCAGCCATTACAGGTAAGTCGCCATGGGTTCCTGCCTATGCTTTTTCAGGTGCTCAAGGGAATTTGGCAAGTAGCAAAAGAGAAGCTGCTGCAACGGTGCAAAGTGCTAGTTTAATAGGCGATATTATTACAGAAGAAGAGCTTTCGGGCTGTACAACTTGTCGCAATTGCGAAGATGCTTGTCCGGTAAACAACGAGCATGTAGGAACAATTATTGATATGCGCCGTTATCTTGTTATGACAGAAGGTAAAATGGATTCCGATATACAGCGTGCAGTTATGAATATTGAACGTCAAGGTAATCCTTGGGGACTATCGAAAAAAGATCGTATTAAATGGCGTGAGCAGGATGAATCTGCATATATTCCAACAGTGAAAGAATTGAAAAAAGAGGATAAAGAATTTGAATATCTATTCTGGGTAAGCTCAATGGGTGCATATGACAGCCGCAGTCAGAAAATCGCGCTTGCTTTTGCAAAACTTATGAACCAAGCGGGTGTAAGCTTTGCGATACTAGGCAATAAAGAAGCGAATTCCGGGGATACAGCCCGTCGTATCGGGAATGAATTTTTATTCCAGGAAATCGCAGAAAAAAATATAAAGGAATTTGAGAAAAATGGCGTGACAAAGATCGTTACCATTGATCCACATGCCTACAATATTTTCAAAAATGAATACCCAGATTTTGGATATAAAGCGGAAGTGTATCACCATACACAAATGCTGTATGACCTTGTGATGAATGGTAAATTGAAACCAAAACGAGCAATCAATGAAAGACTAACCTACCATGATTCCTGCTATTTAGGAAGATACAATGGTGTCTATGATCCTCCAAGGGAAATATTAAGATCAATACCTGGACTTGAACTAGTTGAAATGGATCGAAATAAAGAGAACGGCATGTGCTGTGGAGCTGGTGGTGGTCTGATGTGGACAGAGGAAACAACTGGTAACCGCATCAACGTTGCCCGCACAGAACAGGCAATAGCAGTTGAACCAACAATGATTTCCAGTGCATGTCCGTATTGCTTAACGATGCTGAGTGATGGAACAAAAGCAAAAGAAGTGGAAGAAGATATTAGCACAATGGACGTTGCTGAAATTCTAGCATTATCTGTGTTGATTGAGGAAGAATCAAAGTCTGCTTAATTTAGTGGAGGGGTAGTATTATGACACCCCTCTTTTAAAAGAACTTAAGTTGAGCGAGCGTTCGATCACAGCTGCTGGTTATTTTTTAAAGTATAGATTTCGATTCATAGTGGGGCTCTCTTGGTAATCGTTGGGACTGCATGTCGTGTGTTCCATCAAACGCACTACTCACCCATCGAAACCATTTGTTACATTTGAATCGTCGCAGTTTTTATAAAAGACGGCGTAACATATCGCTCTGGAAAATCACTCAGACATTAAGGGTTGAAAACTAGTGCAACCGTTCGAATAAAATGGCTCACTTTGCCTGAACATCAGGAGAACAAGGACTACTGGTAACATAGGGTGCTGCTTAATGCCTTAAACGTTGTCTTTTCTATCTCGTACGGGATAGTTAACAATAATTTATACGAAAACACCATTAATAAAAACGCTAATAAAAAGGGGATTTTAAGTATGAGAAAAACTGTAATTGTTTCAGGTGCAAGAACACCATTTGGGAAGTTCGGAGGCTCCCTGAAGTCGTTTACCGCGTCCCAGCTGGGTGGAGCGGCAATTAAGGAAGCTTTAAATCGGGCTGGAATGAAGGGTTCGCAAATTGATGAAGTTATTATGGGGAATGTCTTGCAAGGTGGTCAGGGACAAATTCCCTCCAGACAGGCAGCGAGAGAAGCAGGTATCCCATGGGATGTGAAAACGGAAACGATTAATAAAGTCTGTGCATCCGGTTTACGCAGTGTAACATTAGCGGATCAGCTTATTCGTCTTGGAGATGAAGATGTGATTGTAGCTGGTGGAATGGAAAGTATGAGTAATGCACCATATTTTCTGCCTGACGCACGCTGGGGAAACCGCATGGGAGATAAAACAGTTAAAGATATGATGGTCCATGATGGCTTAACCTGTTCATTTACAGGTGTGCATATGGGGAATTACGGAAATTCAACAGCTGAAGAATTTGAGTTAACTAGAGAAGGACAAGATGAATGGTCTTATCGTAGTCACCAACGTGCAGTACAGGCCATTGAAGCTGGGAAATTTTCTGAGGAAATTGTTGCAATGGAAGTGCCGCAACGTAAGGGTGATCCTATAATTGTTGATACGGACGAAGCACCACGTAAAGATACGAGTGTCGAAAAACTGGCTAAACTACGCCCGGCCTTTGGGGCTGAAGGTACAATCACTGCAGGAAACGCACCGGGAGTCAACGACGGCGCTTGTGCTTTTGTTGTGATGTCTAATGAAAAAGCAGGCGAATTAGGAAAAACGCCAATGGCTACAGTGTTGGGTCATGCAGAAGTTGCAGTAGAAGCGAAGGATTTCCCGAAAACTCCTGGTCTGGTAATTAATAAATTGCTGGAAAAAACCGGCCATTCAAAAGACGAAATAGATTTATTTGAAATCAACGAAGCATTTGCAGCGGTTTCTCTTGCAAGTGGTAAAATTGCAGGAATCGATCATGAAAAAGTTAATGTGAACGGTGGAGCGGTTGCGCTTGGCCACCCAATTGGTGCAAGTGGTGCACGGATTATTTTAACGTTAGTCCATGAATTAAAACGCCTTGGTGGTGGTCTCGGAATTGCAGCAATATGTAGTGGCGGTGGTCAAGGGGACGCTGTATTAATTGAAGTGCCAAAAAGCTAATTGAGTGACTTGTGGAACTTGAGTGAAAAATAGTGGGTGCCTTAGAGAAATGGAGGCGAAGTTGAGAGATATTATGCCAAAGTTGAGAGAAATGGAGGCGAAGTTGAGAGAAACGGAGGCGAAGTTGAGAGACATCATGCCAAAGTTGAGAGAAACGAGGCTAAGTTGAGAGACATCATGCCAAAGTTGAGAGAAAATGAAAAAAAGGTCGTTTATCTCTCAACTACTCGTAATTGTCTCTCAACTTCCAGGTGCTATCTCTCAACTTCCAGGTGCTATCTCTCAACTTCCAGGTGCTATCTCTCAACTTCCAGTTTACGGCAACTATCATCTATTCTAGCAGATAAAATTAGTTTAAAGAATCAATAAAAAAGGAGGAATACCATGATGAAAATACAAAAAGTAATGGTAATTGGTGCAGGACAGATGGGAGCAGGTATTGGGCAGGTCTGTGCTCAATCCGGCTTTGATGTAATAGTAAATGATATGAATGAAGAAGCACTTCAAAGAGGAATGAATAATATTGAAAAGCTGCTTACCCGTGCTGTTGATAAAGAACGAATTACAGATAAAACAAAAACAGAAACATTAAATAGATTAAAGCCGTCGACTGATCTAAAGGACTCACATGATTGTGATCTTGTAATTGAAGCAGTTGTAGAGAATATAGAAGTGAAAACTAAGGTCTTCAGTGAACTTGATACCCATGCCCCAAAGCATGCAATTCTGGCAACGAATACATCATCATTGTCCATTACGGAAATTGCTGCAGCGACAAATCGACCGGAACAGGTTATTGGGATGCATTTTATGAATCCGGTTCCAGTGATGAAGCTAGTAGAAATTATCCGTGGCTTGCAAACAAGTGATGAAACGTATCAAGCGATTAAGAAAATGACAAATGAATTAAGTAAAACCCCTGTTGAAGTAAAAGACTTTCCCGGATTTGTATCAAACCGGGTACTTATGCCGATGATCAATGAGGCGATTTATACGGTATATGAAGGGGTCGCAACACCAGAAGATGTTGATACCGTGATGAAATTAGGAACAAATCATCCAATGGGGCCGTTGACATTGGCTGATTTTATCGGATTAGACACATGTCTTTATATTATGGAAGTACTTCACGAAGGCTTTGGTGACAGCAAATACCGCCCATGTCCGCTGCTTAGACAATATGTTAAAGCAGGTTGGTTAGGTAAAAAAACTGGTCGCGGCTTTTATCAGTACAACGAATAGCAGCATGAATAAACGGGAAGGAGGGCATAAGTATGAACATGAATTTTTCCGAAGAACAGGTAATGATGAGGAAAGTGGTTCGGGACTTTGCCCGGAAAGAAGTTACACCAGAAATTGAAAGAATGGAAGCGGAAGACCGTTTTCCGAAAGAAATTATTCAAAAAATGGGAGAACTTGGTTTAATGGGAATCCCAATTCCCGAAGAATATGGTGGAAGTGGAATGGATTATACTTCATATATTATAGCTATTAATGAGCTATCAAAAGTTAGTGCAACACTTGGCGTGATATTATCTGTCCATACATCTGTTGGAACAAACCCCATTTTATATTTTGGAAATGAAGACCAGAAGAAGAAATACTTACCAAAACTTGCCTCAGGTGAATATCTAGGTGCCTTTGCGGTAACGGAGCCAGGTGCAGGATCTGATGTTGGGAGCATGAAAACAACCGCAAAAAAAGATGGGGATAATTATATTCTCAATGGTTCAAAAGTATTTATCACCAATGGAGGGGCTGCAGATACATTCATCACTTTTGCTAGAACAGGGGAAGGCTCAAAAGGAATCAGTGCATTTATTATGGAGAAAGATTCTCCTGGCTTCAATATTGGCAAAAAGGAAAAGAAAATGGGTCTGCATGGTTCAAGCACAGTTTCATTAAATTTTGATCATTGTGTTGTATCGGTAGACCAGCTTCTTGGTAATGAAGGCGATGGATTTAAAATTGCGATGGCAAACTTAAATGTTGGGCGGATTGGGATTGCGGCACAAGCACTTGGTATTGGCGAAGCCGCACTTGAACATGCAGTTAACTATGCCAAGGAGCGAGAACAATTCGGAAAACCGATCACTCACAATCAGGGAATAGCTTTTAAATTGGCAAATATGGCAACAGAAGTAGAGGCTGCTAGATTACTAGTCTATCATGTTGCATCACTTGTTGAGCAGGATATTCCATGCAGCAAGGAAGCATCAATGGCTAAATTGTATGCTTCAAAAACTGCGATGAAGAATGCAATCGAGGCTGTACAGGTTTATGGTGGCTATGGTTACACCGAAGATTATCCGGTAGAACGCTTTTTCCGTGATGCAAAAGTGACTGAAATATACGAAGGAACCAATGAGATTCAACATATTGTAATTGCAAAAAATCTGCTAAAAGATTGAGGGGGACATAAAGAATGAATTTTCAACTAACAGACGAACAAGAAATGCTGCGTAAAATGGTCCGTGATTTTGCCAAAAAAGATGTAGAACCAACCGCTGCCGAGCGTGATGAGGAAGAACGCTTCGACCGTGAAATTTTTGATAAAATGGCGGAATTGGGATTGACGGGGATTCCATGGCCTGAGGAATATGGTGGAATCGGTGCGGACTATGTTAGTTATGTCATTGCGGTAGAAGAGTTATCCCGAGTTTGTGCATCTACTGGAGTAACACTTTCTGCACATCTTTCATTAGCGAGCTGGCCAATTTTTACCTATGGAAATGAAGAACAAAAGAAAACATTTCTGTACCGCTTGGCAACAGGTGAAGCGTTAGGTGCCTATGCACTATCCGAAGCAGGTGCGGGAAGTGATGTTGTATCAATGAAAACAACTGCAAAAGAAGTCGGCGATCACTATGTGCTAAATGGCAGCAAGGTATGGATTACCAATGGCGGGGTTGCAGATATTTATATCGTATTTGCGAAAACGGATGCAGATGCTAAACATAAAGGGATCAGTGCCTTTATCGTTGAAAATGGGATGGAAGGCTTCACATTCGGTAAAAAAGAGCAGAAACTGGGAATTCGATCATCTCCTACAACAGAGCTGATTTTTGAAAATTGTCGTATTCCGAAAGAAAATATGCTGGGAGCTGAAGGTGAAGGGTTTAAAATTGCGATGACAACACTTGACGGTGGTCGTAATGGCATTGCAGCACAAGCACTTGGAATTGCTCAAGGGGCACTGGACGCAGCTGTTGACTATGCTAAAGAGCGTCAACAATTCGGAAAACCGATCGCTCACAATCAGGGGATTTCCTTCAAACTGGCAGATATGGCAACCGAAGTGGAAGCTTCCCGACTACTGACTTACCAAGCAGCATGGCTGGAATCAGAAGGTAAGCCTTACGGAAAAGCATCAGCGATGTCGAAATTGTTCGCTGGAGATACGGCGATGCGTGTTACAGTGGAAGCAGTTCAAGTATTTGGTGGCTATGGTTATACGAAAGATTATCCTGTAGAACGCTACATGCGTGATGCGAAAATAACGCAAATTTATGAAGGAACAAATGAAATTCAGCGTCTTGTCATTGGAAGAATGCTAACCAAATAGAGATGGATACGCTGATCGAAGCCGTGCACCACCACAGCAAAATCGTGCACTCGTATCAAAAAGCTATGCGCCGTCACCGCAGAGCTGTGCACCTGCAATATAAAAACGCACACCAGCACCACGAAGCCATACAATAGCCACCAGAACAAACTAGGAAAGGATGTACATCAATGCACGAAATCGTTGAACGAATAAAAAATAAAGACATACGAGCACTGGCAAGAGCGATTACCATGGTGGAGAATGACCATCCAGAAAAGCTGGAACTATTAAGTGATGTTTTTTCACTAGAAAAGCATGCGCTTTATGTTGGTCTTACCGGTTCCCCAGGGGCTGGAAAAAGTTCGCTTGTAAACCGCTTGATTAGCCATATTCGAGATGAAGGTAAAACGGTTGCAGTGATTGCGGTTGATCCGACCAGTCCGTTCAGTGGTGGTGCATTACTTGGTGACAGAGTTCGAATGAATCAGCATTTTACAGATGATGGTGTATATATTCGGAGTATGGCTACCAGGGGAAGCCTTGGAGGCCTGGCGCGCTCGACTAAAGATGCTATTCGAACTTGTGATGCATATGGTTTTGATGTGGTGATTGTGGAAACGGTTGGGGTTGGGCAATCAGAACTGGACATTATGAAGATCGTTGATACGACAGCTGTTGTTTTAACCCCAAATAGTGGCGATGTTTTGCAGGTTTTCAAAGCCGGAATTATGGAAATAGCAGATTTATTCGTTATTAATAAAGCAGATCTACATGGCTTCGGAAAATTAAAAGCATTACTGAAAGAGCTTGTCATGATGACATCCACTGAAAACCATGAAACCGCAATCGTCAAAACAATTTCAACCGAAAATAAAGGAATTGATAAGCTTTGGGGAAAGATCAAACAGCATCATGACTATTTATACAGCACGTTAGAAGGCAAAAAAAGACGGATAGCCCAGCAGGAACTGGAAGTGTATGAGCTGATTCGTGAAGAGATCTGGCGGGACGTAAAAGAATTCATTGAAACAAACGATTACCTCTCACGAATTGATGCGAAAAGTGATCCATATAAGCTGGCAAGCAGTTGGTTTGAGAAATGGAAAAAGGAAGGGGGCAAAAGTTAGATGAAGCAAGAACAAGTCCTTTCCTCCGTAAAAGACAGGGAATTAGTAGAAAAAAGACGTAACCAGATGATCAAAGGAGCGATTACGCTTTTTAAAGAAAAGGGCTTTCATCGAACAACAACGAGGGAAATAGCGAAAGAATCCGGGTTTAGCATCGGTACACTGTATGAATATATCCGAACAAAAGAGGATGTATTGTTTCTCGTATGTGATTCCATTCATGATCAGGTTCGCAAGCGCATGGAATCGTCGATCAACATAGATAATCCATCAGTTGATAATCTGGTCATGGTCATCAGGTCGTATTTTTATCTAATGGATGAAATGCAGGAAGAGATTGTGATTATGTATCAGGAAGTTAAGTCATTAAAAAAAGATACAAAAGAATATGTTTTGGAAAAGGAACGAGAAATGGTTAACATGCTTGAACGTGTGATACTGACATGCTTACAGGGAAAAGTTTCAAAACAGGATGCGGAGCTTTCAGCAAATAATATATTTATTCAGGGTCATATGTGGGGATTTAGACGCTGGGTATTGCAAAAGCAATTCACACTTGAGGAATATATCGATCGACAAACACACTTGATTTTACAGTCACTGGCTACCTGAGGATACAGCTTCTCAGGAGGAAATGAAAACGTTTGTAAAATATGCTCTTTTCGTAATCTATATTGCTTTTTAACCTTCGCAGTATCTATAGGAGACCATACAATGCAAATTCGTGTGTGTTACGTATTTACTCATGCGAATGGTGGTTAAGTGGTAAAACTCGCTCCGGCAGAATACTTCGCTTTCCGCGGGCACGGCCTCAGCCTCCTCGAGAAAGCCACTCTGCGGGGTCTTCGGACTCGTGCTGGGACTGCGATTACTCGCCCCACCGAAAATCTTTGTTCCCGCTGGAGTCTACGTATTCTGCCTACGCTAGTAGGAATTATACTAATAGTTTAATGTAATCAAATGCTAAACCTTTTAGAGAATGAAAGCACTATCACAGCGGAGGAAATACACGGAGACTCCAGTGGGAGGAAAGGCATAGGTGAGACCCCGCAGTGCGTTAGCACGAGGAGGCTCACCAGCCGCCCACGGAAAGCGTAGTGTATTTCCGGAGCGAATATTTGCTCCCAACCCAGCGTTTGCAAATGAATTTTTACTGTATCATCTTTTACATTTATTACGGGGCAGATAACAACTATCAATACGAAAACAGCTTTAAAATATGAAAAGGAGGCTTGGTGATGGAGCAAGTAACGATTTATAAACCGACAAATCCTGTCCGTTTTGTAACCGCATCAAGTTTATTTGACGGACACGATGCATCGATTAATATTATGCGAAGAATTTTACAATCAAGCGGAGCAGAAGTGATCCATTTAGGGCATAACCGTTCTGTCGAAGAGGTGGTTCATGCTGCGATTCAAGAAGATGTGCAAGGGATTGCGATATCTTCTTATCAGGGTGGCCATGTCGAATATTTTAAGTATATGGTTGATTTACTGAAAGAACTTGGAGCAGATCATATTAAAATTTATGGTGGTGGTGGAGGCGTCATTATTCCACGTGAAATAAAAGAGCTGCATGCCTACGGGGTTTCATGGATATTTTCTCCGGAAGACGGGCGGAAATTAGGACTTCAGGGTATGATCAACCGAATGCTGGAAGAATGCGATTTTATCCCACCGGTTGATTTGAAAAAGGATCTGGATCAATTAGTAAAAGGTGATCGAAAAGCGATGGGCAGGTTTATTACCTACGTGGAGAATGGTGAAACCAATCCGGATGCAAAACAGCGTGTATTGGAAACCTTAAGAGAAAAAGGGCATGAAGAAACACCTGTTCTTGGTATTACTGGAACAGGTGGTGCAGGGAAAAGTTCATTAACGGATGAATTGATTCGCCGGTTTATGAATGAAATACCTAATCGAAAAATAGCGGTTATTTCGATTGACCCGACGAAAAGAAAGACTGGTGGAGCATTACTTGGTGACCGGATACGCATGAATGCCATTTTCACGGATCGTGTTTACATGCGCTCGCTAGCAACACGTGATTCAAGAAGTGAGCTTTCCAAGGCCATTCAAGATGTAATCGATGTTATTCGTGCGTCCGGATATGATTTTATTATAGTGGAAACAAGTGGGATTGGCCAGGGGGATGCGGCGATTACGGATATTACCGATCTATCGATGTATGTCATGACAGCAGAATTCGGTGCACCTACACAGCTTGAGAAAATCGACATGATTGATTATGCAGATTTTATAGTGATCAATAAATTTGAGCAAAAAGGTTCAGAGGATGCGCTCAATCAAGTACGAAAACAATACGAGCGAAGCCATATGCTGTTCCATCAGGATAAGGAAAAGTTTCCTGTATTCGGGACGATTGCAAGTCAATTTAATGATGCAGGAACAAATGCATTGTTTGCATCAGTCATCGATACACTTAATGAAAAATATAATTGGGAAAATGAAATAAACTTTGATCGAAATGTTATTGCCCAGAAGCAAAATATGATTATAACAAACGAACGCCGGCATTATTTACGTGAAATTGCCACACATATTCGCACATATCATCAACATACAAACAAACAAAGTGAAATTGCAAGAAAGCTTTATCAGCTTCAGGGCGCAAAGGAAGTAATCGAGGATGAAAATGTAGTGAAAACGATTGATCAAACGTTTGATCAATATCAGGAACAGCTTGATCCCGGGGCAAATAAGCTTCTTGAGGCATGGGATGAAACAAAAGAAAGCTATGCGCAGGAGAAGATGACATTTTCAGTTCGTGATAAAGAAATCGAGATGGATATCGTTACAGAGTCTCTGTCAGGTCTTAAAATACCTAAAGTAGCTTTTCCAAAATTCCAGGATTGGGGAGAGCGTTTAACTTGGCTACGTAAAGAAAATGTTCCAGGAGCATTTCCATTTACAGCAGGTGTTTTCCCATTCAAACGAAAAGGTGAGGATCCAACACGCCAGTTTGCAGGGGAAGGCACACCGGAACGGACGAATCGCCGCTTCCATTATTTATCAAAAAATGATGATGCCAAGCGACTATCAACTGCTTTTGATTCAGTAACACTGTATGGAGAAGATCCTGCGCCACGACCGGATATTTACGGAAAAGTCGGCGAGAGCGGTGTAAACATCTGTACACTGGAAGATATGAAAAAGCTGTATGCCGGATTTGATTTAACAAATCCATTAACATCTGTCTCAATGACGATAAACGGGCCTGCACCAATTATTCTGGCAATGTTTTTTAATACAGCAATCGATCAGCAGATTACGAAATTTAAAGAAGAACATAATCGTGAGCCAAATCAGGAAGAATATGGAGAAATTAAAGATAATACTTTGGCAGTTGTTCGCGGGACCGTTCAGGCAGATATTTTAAAAGAGGATCAGGGACAAAATACATGTATCTTTTCAACGGAATTTGCACTGCGTATGATGGGTGACATTCAGCAGTATTTTATTGATAAAAAAGTACGTAATTACTATTCTGTGTCCATTTCTGGCTATCATATTGCCGAAGCTGGAGCGAATCCGATTACCCAGCTTGCGTTTACGCTGGCAAATGGATTTACCTATGTGGAATATTATTTAAGTAGAGGAATGGACGTTAATAAATTTGCTCCAAACTTGTCCTTCTTCTTTTCAAATGGTCTGGATCCGGAGTATTCCGTGATTGGACGGGTGGCGCGTCGGATTTGGGCGATTACAATGCGTGATAAATACGGGGCTAATGAACGCAGTCAGAAACTGAAGTATCACGTGCAGACATCTGGACGTTCGCTGCATGCACAGGAAATTGATTTTAATGATATTCGTACAACATTGCAGGCATTACTCGCCATTCAGGATAATACGAATTCACTGCACACAAATGCATATGATGAGGCAATCACGACACCAACAGAGGAATCTGTCCGCAGAGCAATGGCGATTCAAATGATTATTAATAAGGAATTTGGACTGACCAAAAATGAAAACTCCTTGCAGGGATCATTTATCATTGAAGAATTGACAGATCTGGTTGAGGAAGCGGTACTGCAGGAATTTGAAAAAATGAATGATCGTGGTGGGGTGCTTGGTGCGATGGAGCGCCAATACCAGCGGGGTAAAATTCAGGAAGAATCCCTTTACTATGAGGGCAAAAAGCATTCCGGTGATTTGCCAATTGTTGGGGTAAACACGTATATAAATCCAAAACAGCCATCTGATGATCAAATTGATTCCATGGAGCTTGCCAGAGCATCCAAAGAAGAAAAAGAGCATCAGATCAGTGAACTGCATAAGTTCCAAGATGCAAATAAGGAGCATACAGATGCGGCACTCAAGCAGTTGAAAGAAGTGGCTGCGTCAGGTGGAAATGTTTTCGCGGAGCTTATCGAAACGGTTAAGGTAGCAAGCCTTGGACAAATTACGAATGCTCTCTATCAAGTCGGCGGGCAGTATCGAAGGAATATGTAGGAAAGAGAAGTATTCACAAAAAAGCTGAGAGAATAATTGATTTTCTCGGCTTTTCTCTTCTTTTTCCGAGTAAAACTAAAAATTTAAGGTGGTTTTTATGGATTTATTCTTAATAGTATTTCTTGTCTTTGCTGTTATTTTATTTGTGGGGCTCTTAATATTTGTTATAACAACTACAAAACAAATTTCCAAGAGATACCAAAAACTTGATGACGTGAATGCAATTAGAAAAGAAACCCTAGAAGTACAAAAAGAAACACTAAATGAGATTAGAGAATTAAGGAAAAGATTGGATTCAAAAAGTTAAGTAACCCGATACCATTAAAAATATTTGGCTTCATTTATAGAGTTCAATTTTTTTAAGAGTGTATCTATTTAAAAAAGATATTTTGTTAAATGTACCCCTTATTTTAGAGGGTAGAACAACAAATTTAATAAATTAAATTATAATATTTTTATGAATTAATTTCTAATAAGCCTGTCTTTTCCAAAAGCTTAACTACAACGTGAGCTACTTAACAGGAAATGGGTAGGCTCATTTAATTTTTTGACTGAAGTAAGAGTTTCCGTTGAAAGATTTACATTTACAGTATCTAAATATGGTTTCATCTAATTTATTTATATTTACTAAGATGACAGTCTATCTGTCCACTACATTAAATATCCTATTCCCAACATAGTAGGACTATGCTGGGTTAGGGATATAATCTTGAATAGAACAACCTCAGTGATCTGCTATCTGTGATCCGAACTATGTTTCATGTTTGATTCCAGCTTTTCAATAGCCTCAGTAAGGCTTTCAATTCTTTTTTCGAACCTAGTTAATAAGTAAACTGCTATCACTATAGGAAAACCCATATTTCCTGTTAGTATTGCCCATTCGGGAATATCCATATTATAACATCACTCCTCAAACATAAGCTGTATTCTAGCAAAAAACTTTTCCTCCTTTCTTCTATATAAAGAATCTTTCTAAGAATAAATATACAACCTACTTGCTTATAAATACAAAAAAGATTATAATAGGAACAAATGTTCCCCTAATGGTTGTTTTTTCTCCGTTGTTTTTACCTTTAGCTAATAAGGAAAATATGAGGAGGAACTATATGTATAAGGAGTATAAAAATCTTTTTTCTTCTTCGGATCAACTCTTATTACTCCAATTTATAGAAGATCATGAAGAATTATTAGAAAATCCATTAATTAAATCATTTCTAGATAGGGAAGAAAATCTAAAGCTTTTAGTCCGAAACCTACAAAACCCCAATAACCAGAACAGAAAGAATTTGAATGAAGCATTTCGTAAGTATTACACGGGGGTAAAAATGATCAATTATCTTTCAAAGTCTATGCATTGGGAAGCTGTTAACTTTGATAAAAAACAACGAAAAGATAGTATGCGATTTCCCTTGGTAATCGATGGTTCAGTGAATGATGAAGAGTCGATCTTAGCGGAAAGAATACCTTCAAAGGAGAAAGAGATCGAACATCAGGTTATTGAAAATTACAAAGTCCCTATAATTGACAAATTGGAAAATTTAAAACTAAAAAAAGCATTTACATTACTGACCAAACGTCAAAAGGAAGTTTTGCAATGCGTTTATGGGGACAACCTTTCTTTTACCGAGGCAGCTTTAAAACTCGGTATAACTCAACAAGGAACATCTAAGATTCACAAACTAGCTATTGAGCGATTAAGAAAAGAAATGGGGAGAAAAAATGAAAGAGTGGAAAGAACTGATTGAAAGCTCACAACAAGGAAGTGAATACAGTACGCTCAAAATAATAAAAAAGGTTGAGCCGAAGATTAAAAAATCTCTAAGGCAAACAGCCATTAAACAGGATCGTGAAAACCTAGAACAGGAATTAATTATAAAGATTATAAAAATCACACAATCATTTGATACAGGTAAAGTACCGGGATTCTGGGAATTTATCAATCGGGAATGATTTTTTAACTTAAGTTTCGCACCCCCAAAAACAGGGTTTACAAGCTATGTTCTTAGCCTATCTTTCCTGCTA